>JANOHS010000589.1:0-5131 GCA_031406655.1 Micrococcales bacterium | reverse complement strand
GGCCGCCGGGGCGAGGCTCTCGTCGACTCGAGACCTGGGCAACGAGAAGGAGGATGTGATGGAGCCAGGGAAGTCACAACGCGGCTGGGCGTACGCGGGCCTGGTGGCCGCATTGCTGCTGCTGCCCGTCCTGCACCTTGCAGCGGTTGATCTGGAGAGCACGACGGCCAGCCCCGACGCCTATCTGCGCCACATTGACGATCGATATCTGTCGATCTCCGTGGCTGGAAGCGTCGGGCTGCTACTGACCGTGCTGCTGATTGTGCACCTCGCCGGCATGCGCCGGTTCGCCGCTGCTCGCCATCCGTTGCTGGCCGATGCAGCGGTGGCTGTCGGAGGACTCGCAGTGTTGGGGCTCGCCATCGGCTTGGTGTCCTCGATCATGGCCGCCTATGGAGCGCACGAACGATACCCCTTCGAGGCTGTCCGACCGATGGGGATGCTCGCCGAGAACTTCGCCGCGGGTCTCCTGCCAGCGCTCGCCGGTCCGGCAGTCCTCATTGCCGTCTTGGGGTTGCGCGACAAGGTGCTGTCGCGTCTGCTGGGCTACATTGCGGGCTTCTTCGCCGTCGTGCTCACCGTCCTGGGTGTGGTCCTTCCCGGCTCGGCCGCGCTTCCGGCCCTCCTGTGGCTCCTCATCAGCACCGCCAGCCTTTCGATGGTCCGTTCGCGTGACACCCTTGACCGACGTGGGGCATCGGAGCCCTAGGTTCGACCGATCTGTCAGCGGGCGCTGGTCGTGGCGCGAGGACGTTCATGGGAAACCTTCTGCCGGTCGCCCACTGGCTGCGGATGGCGATCAGCTCTCTTGCTCAGCGAACCAGCCGCCCTCGGGCACCTTTGGTGGCTTGACTCCCCACTCGGGTTCCGGTTCCGGTTCCCATGGCCAAAGCACGCGGACACGGCGCGCGGCTTCCACAATGGCGTCGGCAGACAGGACGGTGATCTTCTCGGGCAGACCAAACTTTGGCCAGGCGCACACGACACGCAGGTCACCCGGCGGAGGCAAGGGAGACAGGAACAGGCTGATGTCGCTAACGCGTGTGCCACCGCTGCCGCCTCCCGGCGTCAGCAGCGGACGATCGGCGGAGTCATGAAAGTCGGCAGTGAACGGTGCGCCGATATTGGTGCACCGACGCCCATCGGAGAATTCGACGCCAAGTAGCAGGCGATTGCTCGGGTCCCCATCGCCATGGACGCCACCCATCATGCCGCCTCGTCCGTCGTTGGTTCCGTGTCTGGCTCGCACTTCTAATGTGAAGTCGACGCCATTGCTGAAAACACGTGCACCGGAGATGAAGACGACCACCTCCGGGCTATCGACCAGGACGGCATCGATGGCCACCGAAATGGGAACCTCGTTCTCCGGTCTCTGGCGGCGACGCCAGGCCGCCTCAAACTCTCGGTGCGCCTTGTCGTCCCCACCGCTGCCCGCCGCCGTCCACATGGGATAAGAATGCCGCAAGGACGGCCAGAAGCCCCTCCTGACGAGGTTGGCTGCTCGAAACCCAATCCAAGCCGTACGGGATCTTTGGCCGGTCACCGCGAGCCAAGGCGGTCGACGGCGGGGGACGTGAGCCCAGTTTTCAGGCGCCTTCCCGAGCCCGGGGGACTACCATCGCGGCCATGGCAGCCGACACGTACAGCGTCCAGCGTTCGGTGACGATCGACGCTCCTCCCGCGCGGATCTACGACCAGATCGTCAACTTCCACAACTGGACCAGCTGGTCACCCTGGGAGGACATCGACCCAGCGCTGCACCGGACCTACTCGGGCCCCGAGTCGGGCACAGGGGCGGTCTACGACTGGTCCGGCAACCGCAGGGCAGGTCAGGGCCGTATGCAGATCACGGACGCCAAGGCGTCCGAGAGGGTGCAGATCGACCTCGTCTTCGAGAAGCCGTGGAAGGCACGGAACGACACCGTGTTCACCATTTCGCCGGAGGGTTCGGGGTCACGGGTCACCTGGTCGATGACCGGCACGAACACCCTCATGACGAAGGTGATGAGCATCTTCAGATCGATGGACAAGCTGCTCGGGCCGGACTTCGAGAAGGGCCTGGCCCGGTTGAAGGCGACCACTGAAAAGTCGGCCGGCAGCTAACCGTCGTCTGACTCGAGCTCGGCTCGAACGCCCAGCAACCGCACCGGTCCCCGGGAGGCGAACGCGTCCAACATCGCCAGGGCAACCTGCTCGAGAGCCTCCCCGTCCGAGGACGGGGTTGTCAGCGCCCGGCCGTGGGTGCGAGTGGTGAACGGCGCATAGCGCACCTTCACGACGATGCGGACGACGCGACGTCGCCCATCGGCTACATCCTCAGCCACTCGACGAGCGAGGACGGCGACCTCGCCCCGCACGCGGTCCCAGTCCTCGAGGTCCACCTGGAACGTGGTCTCACGGCTTCGCGAGCGGGCAACGAACGGGGCGCTCACCACGGTCGAGCTGCCTCGCCCCTGGGCCAGCCGAACGAGCCAGGGACCGGTCGTGGAGCCGAACGCTGCCGCGAGAGCCAGTGGATCGGCCTGCGAAAGCTCAAGAACCGTGGAGATACCCATCCCGCCAAGACGTTTGGCGGTCTTGGGGCCGATGCCCCACAGCACGTCGGTCGGCCGCTCGCCGAGCACCTCGAACCATGACTCGTGGGTCAGCCGGAAGATGCCGGCCGGTTTGCCGAAGCCGGTGGCCAGCTTGGCCTGCAGCTTGTTCTCGCCGATGCCCACGCTGCAGTCGAGATCGGTGGTCGCACGGACGCGCTGCTGGATCTCCCGCGCCGACGCTTCGGGGTCGTCGGTCTCGACGGCAAGGAACGCCTCGTCCCAGCCGAGCACCTCGACGACGGCATCGACCTCGTGCAGGCAGGCCATGACCTTGGCCGAGGCAGCCTCGTACAGCTCACGGTCAAGGGCCAGGAACACCGCTTCGGGGCATCGACGGGCAGCGGTCCGCAACGGGATCCCGGAATGTACGCCGTACTCGCGGGCCTCGTACGACGCGGTGCTGACCACTCCGCGCTTGGTCGGGTCGCCATCACCCCCGACGACCACCGGGCGCCCGCGCAGCTCGGGACGGCGCAGCAGCTCCACGGCCGCGATGAACTGGTCCAGGTCGACGTGCAGCACCCAGTGGGTCACACCGCATTCTCGCCCACGACCGGCCGGCGAGCCCGAGGTCGGACAAACTGGGTGCTTTGTCCTGTGATGTTGGCGATATCGGCAAGAACACTGGTCAGAATCACGGTCCAGCGCAGGATTTCCGCAAGGATGGGTGAGCCGCAGGAGAATACCTCGCGGACCTGGCCGACAAGCCTGGGCAAGTGGCGACAGTAAGGAAATCTCGTGAAGGCTCTGGTGTACCACGGACCAAATCAGAAGTCGTGGGAGGAAGTACCCAACCCCAAGATCATCAATCCCACTGACGTGATCGTTGCGGTCGAGACCACCACGATCTGTGGCACCGACCTGCACATCCTCAAGGGAGACGTACCGGCGGTGGCCGATGGGCGGATTCTGGGGCATGAAGGTGTGGGGACGATCACCGAGGTTGGCTCGTCGGTGAACAAGCTGGCCGTGGGCGATCGCGTGATCATCTCCTGCATCACCGCGTGCGGCTCGTGCTCCTACTGCCGTCAAGGGCTCCCCGCGCACTGCTTGGACGACGAGGGCACCTCGGGCATCGGCTGGATCTTCGGCCACCTCATCGACGGCACCCAGGCGGAGTATGTCCGCGTGCCGTTCGCCGAGACCTCGCTGCACAGGCTGCCCGAAGGGGTCAAGGACGAGGCGGCGGTCATGCTCTCCGACATACTGCCCACGGGCTTTGAGATCGGGGTGCGCAACGGCCGGGTCAAGCCCGGCGACGTGGTGGCCGTCATCGGTGCGGGACCGGTTGGTCTTTCGTCGATGATGACCGCCAGCCTGTATGGCGCGTCGCGCATCATCGCCATCGATCTCGACCACAACCGGCTCACCCAGGCGCTGGACTTCGGCGCCACCGACTCCATCAACAACGGTGACCCGGGCTGGAAGGACGAGCTGCTGGCGATGACCGATGGCGGCATGGGCGTGGACGTCGCGATCGAGGCCGTCGGTGTGCCGCAGACCTTCGAGATGGCCACCGAGATCATCCGCCCCGGCGGGACCGTGGCCAACGCCGGTGTCCACGGGAAGTCGGTGGAGCTGCGGCTGCAGGACCTCTGGATCAAGGACATCGCGATCACCACTGGTCTGGTCAGTGCCACCACCACCCCGATGCTGCTCAAGCTCGTGGCTCAGGGAAAGCTCTCACCCGACAGGTTCGTCAGCCACCGGTTCACGTTCGACAAGATCCTGGACGCCTACGACACCTTCAGCCGCGCGGCGGAGACGAAAGCCCTGAAGGTGATCATCACGCGCTGACGCCCTTCGCCGAGCTCCCCTTGCGGCCACGGAGACCACGATGGATGGTGAGGAGATGTTCGCTTCATACCCGGTCGAACGGGTCAGTACCGACGATCTGATGTCGCTTGCATCCGAGCGCGGGTCCACGCCGATGCAGGTCGGGGCGGTCCTGATGCTGGACGCGTGCGAGGGTCTTGACCCTGCCCACGTCGTGGCCGCCCTCGCCGATCGGCTCACCGCAGTCCCGCGCCTTCGACAGCGACTTGTGCGGGTTCCCTTGGGGTGCGGTCGCCCGGTCTGGGTCGACGATGGCGAGTTCACGGTCGACAGGCACTTCTCGGTGGTGCGGTGCCCGGCGCCGGGGGGTGAGCCTGCCGTCCTGGGTGTTGCTGCCCAGATGCTCCTCACCCGGCTGCCCCGGGATCGCCCCCTCTGGGCAGCCAGGCTGGTGCGGGACGCGGAGCATGACGTAGCGGCGCTGGTGATCGTCTTCCACCATGTCCTCGCGGACGGAATCGGCGGCCTTGCCGTCCTTGCCAGCCTTGTCGACGGCGCTGCCCAGGTCGGGGACTCCTCGTTCCCTCAGCCGATGCCCACCCGCCCATGGCTTGCCCTCGATGCGGCGAGGGACCGCATTGGCTCAGCCCGAAGGCTGCCGACGGCTCTGCATCGCCTCCGCAGCGCGATCGTCGAGCTGCGCCCGACCTTCGGCGGGCGCGCAGCCCGCTCCTCCCTCAACCAGCCGACGGGACCAG
>JANOHS010000584.1:0-5009 GCA_031406655.1 Micrococcales bacterium | reverse complement strand
CATCGGTCGTGGATGACGAGGTGACCGAGACGCTCGTCGCCGCGCTGCGTGCAGGAGAGGAGTCCGCGGCATACGAGAGGGCACGCGAAGAGTCCCAGCCCGGGCCTCGGCTGCCCTCCACGGAGCCGGCGGTCGCGCTGGCACGCCTTCGTGAGGCGTCGGCCGACAGTCTCGGGCTCTGGATCGGTTATGCAGATGCCGATGGACGAGTATCGCGCATACTGTTCTATCCCAAGCGAATCGAGGGTGGGCGCGCCTATGGACCGATCGAGGGGTCAAACGTGGAGCGTGCGTTCTCGATCCACCGGATCACCGGCGCAGCCCTCAGCTGACCATGCAGAGCGTGGAGCCTTCTACGGCCGGTAGAGCTCTCCCGCAAGGGCCTTCGCGCCAACCTTCTCCAGTCGCGCGACCACCCGGTCGGCACTCGCCGCGCTGATCCCCGACACCACGACCACCGGCGCCTCCCTCGCGAGGTTGCCGGCGGAGATGAGATCGAGCCCGGTCGCCTGACGGATCACGCCGATGACCTGGATCGGTCTGGGTCCGATCAGCTGAAGGACGACGTGGAAGTCCCCCGGCTCGCTGAGTGCCGGCGACGCTCGGCCGGGCTTGCTCATCATGGCCGTCGCGCGTCGCTGGGCCCAGCCCTTCAACCCCTTGGCGGGCGCCGCCTCCTCGTCAGTCATCGCTGCCTGCTAGGGCCCTCACGACCCGCGACGGTGATGGCCGACCCAGCTGCCCGGCCATCCAGACACTGGTCCGTACCAGCGCGTCGAGGTCAACCCCCGTCTCGATCCCCAGGCCGTCCAACGCCCAGACGAGGTCCTCTGTGGCGAGGTTGCCGGTGGCACTCTTCGCGTAGGGGCAGCCTCCGAGCCCGCCAGCGGAGGCGTCGACGACCGTCACTCCGTGAGCGAGGGCAGCCAGCGTGTTGGCGAGCGCCTGACCATAGGTGTCATGGAAGTGCACCCCAACGCGATCGGCGCCAATACCCTTGGTGGCCAACGCATCCAACAGTCGGTGGACATGTCCAGTAGTACCCGTGCCGATGGTGTCTCCCAGACTCAGCTGGTCACAGCCCAGGGCCATCATTCGGGATGCGACGTCCACGACCTGGTCGATCGGGACCTCACCCTCCCAGGGGTCGCCGAAGCACATCGAGACGTATGCGCGCACCCACAAGCCTTCCGCGCGGGCCTGGTCGACGACTGGCGCGAACATCGCGATGGACTCGGCCACGGTGCGGTTGAGGTTCTTGCGGGCGAAGGTCTCGGTCGCGCTGCCGAAGACCGCGATGGCCTGGACGCCCTGGGCGAGGGCTGCCTCCAGACCGCGCTCGTTGGGCACAAGGACCGGCCGGTTCCGGCCGCGGCCGACCTCACCAAGCAGGGCCAGCAACGCGGCGGAGTCGGCGAGCTGAGGAACCCACTCAGGCGCCACGAACGAGGTCGTCTCGACCATGTCGAGCCCAGCGTCCACAAGACGACGGATGAACTCGGCCTTGACCTCCACCGGGACCACCGCCTTCTCGTTCTGCAGTCCGTCGCGAGGTCCGACCTCGTAGATGGTGACCCGTCCGGGCATACCCGGCTGTGCTTCACGCTGCGGTCCTCGCATCGGTCTTCCTCCCTGCTCGCGGCACCCATCGTCTCAGCAAGCGCCGTGGGGTCACGGCCGGCTCCGCCCCAACAGGGACCGGCAAGTTGATAGGTTTGTCGTCCACGGCTCGAGTACGGGTCGGACGACACGGAGGGTGAGCATGAGCGAGCCGACCAGCGACGGCAACCAGAAGCCCGAGCCCGACCCGCGGCCGGAGCCTGACCAGGGGCAGGTCGACTACCAGGACGAGAGCCCGGGCTCCGTCTACAGCGACCCGACCGCACCTGTCTGGGCCGACCCCACGGCACCGATCCCCGGACCGAGCGCTCCCGGGGCCACCTCAGCCTCGTCCCAGGACGCTCCGCCGCCGCCGGTCCCCCCTGCTCCACCGGGCGGTGCGTATCCCCCCTACGGCCAGCAACCTTCAGCGGCTCCGCAGCCGCCCCCGCCGGTCGCCCCACCCATGAGCAACCCGTACGCCCAGCTGCCACCGACCGACCCATACGTCCAGCCCGCGAGCCAGTATGGTCAGCCCCCGGGCCAGTACGGCCAGCCCGACCCGGCATACGGCCAGTCGCCTTATTCGGCCGGGGCGTTGGCTCCGAGCAACACGTCCGCGGTCGTCCTCACCATCGTCTCGGGTCTGTCGATGTTGGGCTCCCTCTTCTTCGTCGGCATCCCGAGCCTCATCCTCGGCATCATGGCGTTGACGTCCAACAGCACCGACCCGGTCGGCTCCCGCAAGAAGGCCAGGACCGGCTGGATCGTTTTCGCAGTCAACCTGTTCATCGTCGTCCTGATCGTGATCGCCGGCGTGATCGCCCTTATCGCCTTCAGCCGCGGCGACCCCAACAGCTTCGAGTCCGGCTTCTGACCCACAACCCCGATCGCGGGTGGGAACACTCCCCCCCGCGATCGCGTTGACGGACACACCATGGCCGACGGACCCCTGATCGTGCAGAGCGACAAGACGCTCCTGCTCGAGGTCGACCACCCTGACGCTGATGCCGCGCGGCGGGCCATCGCACCCTTTGCCGAGCTGGAACGCGCGCCTGAGCACGTCCACACCTACCGGCTCACCCCGCTCGGCCTGTGGAATGCCCGCGCCGCCGGACACGACGCGGAGCAGGTCGTCAACGCACTCGTCACCTACAGCCGGTATGCCGTGCCTCACGCCCTGCTCGTGGACGTCGCCGAGACGATGGACCGCTACGGTCGGCTGACCCTTGAGAAGGACGGCGACCAGCTCATTCTTCGCAGCACGGACCGCCCGGTGCTCGAGGAAGTGTTGCGGCACAGGAAGATCCAGCCCCTGTTGGGCGAGCGCCTTGACGACTCAACCGTGCTGGTGCACCCTTCGGAGCGGGGCCAGCTCAAGCAGCAGCTGCTGAAGATCGGCTGGCCCGCGGAGGACCTGGCCGGCTACGTCAACGGCGAGGCTCACCCGATCTCGCTCGTCCAGGACGGCTGGTCCATGCGTCCCTACCAGCAGCAGGCGGTCGACGGCTTCTGGCACGGCGGCTCGGGCGTCGTGGTCCTGCCCTTCGGCGCGGGCAAGACTCTGGTCGGCACCGGCGCGATGGCCCAGGCGGGCGCCACGACCCTGATCCTGGTCACCAACACGGTCGCCGCCCGGCAGTGGCGCGACGAGCTGCTCCAACGGACCAGCCTGACCGAGGACGAGATCGGTGAGTACTCCGGCGCCCGAAAGGAGATCCGACCGGTCACCATCGCGACCTACCAGGTGCTGACGACCAAGCGCAAAGGCGTCTACACCCACCTCGACCTGCTGGATGCCCGCGACTGGGGACTGATCATCTACGACGAGGTCCACCTGCTTCCAGCGCCGATCTTCCGGATGACCGCCGACCTGCAGGCCCGCCGCAGACTGGGGCTTACGGCCACGCTGGTCCGCGAGGACGGGCGCGAAGCCGACGTCTTCAGCCTGATCGGGCCCAAGCGCTTCGATGCCCCATGGAAAGACATCGAGGCCCAGGGCTACATCGCGCCGGCCGACTGTGTCGAGGTGCGGGTCACCCTGCCGGACGCCGAGCGGATGACGTACGCGATGGCCGAGCCCGAGGACCGCTATCGCCTGGCTTCGACCAGCAGCTCCAAGACCCGGATCATCGAGGCTCTGGTCGACAAGCACGCCGGCGAGCCGACCCTCGTGATCGGCCAGTACCTCGACCAGCTCGACGATCTGGCGGCCAGGCTGGACGCCGACCTGATCACCGGAGCGACGTCGGTGACCGAGCGGCAGAAGCTTTTCCAGCAGTTCCGCACGGGCGAGGTCGGGCTGCTGGTGGTCAGCAAGGTCGCCAACTTCTCGATCGACCTGCCCGAGGCCAGCATCGCCATCCAGATCTCGGGGACCTTCGGCTCACGTCAGGAGGAGGCCCAGCGGCTTGGGCGGATCCTGAGGCCCAAGGGCGACGGGCGCACCGCGCACTTCTACAGCGTGGTCTCACGCGACACCGTCGACGCAGACTTCGCGGCCCACCGCCAGCGCTTCCTCGCCGAACAGGGCTACTCATACCGGATCATCGACGCGGACGACCTGCTGAGCCCACCCACCCCAACCCCCTGACCCCAGCGCCTTTGCTCACTTCAGGCCGGTTCCGGGGCGACAAATCGGCACCCCGAGCGGTCTGAAGTGAGCAAAGCGGCCTGAAGTGAGCAAAGGGCTTGCAGGACATTCACAGCGAACTCCCAGACTCGGCAGGCAAACTCGGACTCGTGACCACCATCGCCCCAGAGGCGCGGCTCCTCGTCGTTGAGGATGAGCCCAACATCCGCGAGCTGCTCGCCACCTCACTACGGTTTGCCGGCTTCGAGGTGCATGTTGCCGCCGACGGCGCCACGGCGCTGGTCCAGGCGGCCGAGCACGACCCCGATCTGGTCGTGCTCGACGTGATGCTGCCGGACATGGACGGCTTCACCGTGACGCGCAAGCTGCGCAGCACCGGGCGGCTGCTGCCGATCGTCTTCGTCACAGCCCGGGACTCGCTGGAGGACAAGATCAAGGGGCTGACCGTCGGTGGCGACGACTACGTCACCAAGCCGTTCAGCCTCGAGGAGGTTATCGCCCGGATCCGCGCGGTGCTGCGACGCACCAGGGGCGAGCTCGACGACCGCTCGACCTTGCGCTTCCACGACGTCGAGCTAGACGAGGACACCCACGAGGTCCGTCGCGGCAGTCGTCTCATCGAGGTGTCCCCGACCGAGTTCAAGCTGCTGCGCTACCTGATGCTCAATCCCAACCGGGTGCTGTCCAAGTCCCAGATCCTCGACCACGTATGGGACTACGACTTCCGCGGCCAGTCCGGCATCGTGGAGTCCTACATCTCCTACCTTCGGCGCAAGATCGACGTGGAGGAACCTGCGCTGATCCAGACCAAGCGCGG
>JANOHS010000541.1:0-7023 GCA_031406655.1 Micrococcales bacterium | reverse complement strand
GAGGTCTCCGATAACCACATCGTCGCTGGGGTCACCAAACGGCGTGGTCACGTGGACGCGTTCGGACCCGGTGAGGAACTCGTAGAACCCCGAGCCCCCTATGACGCCGATCTCGGCTCGGGCCGAGGTGGTGGCAGAGGCCTGTGTGCTGGGTGTCATGCGCCGAGACTAGCCGCGGTACCGCCCCTGGTCAGCGGTCAGCCGGGTCCTTGTGGAGGGCAACGCGACGACCGGAAGGGGTGTGGAGAAACGCCTGGCCAAGCAGCCCTCAGGCAGCCGAGCCCTCGGACGCGGAGGACGTCTTCGTCGCGGTCTTGGTGCCGCTGCCGGTCGAGGAGGAGTCAGCGTTCGAGGAGGAGCCAGCGGACGAGCCGCCCGCCTCGCTCGATGACGAAGAACCGCTGCCTGCCACCGAGCCGGTGCGCGAGCTCTTGCCAGCGCGGTTGCCTGAGCTCGTGCGGGAGTCGGTGCTGTAGAAGCCCGAGCCCTTGAATACCACGCCAACAGCGTTGAACATCTTGCGCAGGCGGCCCTCACACTCGGGGCACCGGGTCAGCGAGTCGTCTTTGAAGGACTGGACGATCTCAAAAGTGTGTTCGCACGCAGTACACGCGTAGGCGTACGTCGGCACGGTTCCTCCAATTGGCACTCTCAGGGTCTGACTGCCAAGTGTAACCGCAGACACGTCGCGGAAAGTCCTTGACCTGGGAAGAGAACAACATCCGGGAAGACGGACCTGTGCCCGTCTCGGCGGCTATGGGCGGTGCTGGTCGCCCAATTCCGGGCGAGGGGCCGGGGTCGCGCAGGTGCTCGGGCTGGTCAGCCGCTGGGCCAGCCCGAAACCGATGATGACCAGCGCCAGAGCTGCCGTGGACTGGTCGTGTGGCGCCGTGCTCAGGATGAACGAGGCACCCAGCACGCTCAGTCCGGCGACCGCAGCGCAGGGCGTGCATCCGATGTCGAGCCGGTGCCCGGATCCGGGCCGCGGCAGGTAGGTCGCCAGCGTGGTTGCGCCTCCAAGTGCCACCAGGGCGACCAGTGCGGTCCATGCGGGCGCAGCGCTTGGAGCCCAACCGCCCGCGGCGACGACCAGCAGCGTGAAGAGAAGCGGGAAGAGCACGGCCACAACCATGAGCCTGCGCAGCGGCAGCGCGTCCGCCGCGTTGTGTAACCCTCGGCGCGCCGTCGAGCGGTCGGGCTGCCCGAGATGCGCGGGGGCGGTCCCGACCGTGACAGCTTCCGGGGACGCCGGATCGAACACAGGCTCGTCTCGTGTCATCAGCATGCTTCCTTCTGTGTCGAGGTTGACCAGCTGCTCCAGCGCATCGCGCCCGCCGGCGAGATAGCTGACCCAGCTCGGGCCCGTCCGCCCGGGTGAACCTGACTGTGAACGCCATTGCGCAAGGACCTCGAGGAGCGCGGAACGGGCCGCATCCGCGGCGCCGGGCCCATCCTCGACGGCGCGCACGGCCCGCCGGGCCTGGGCCAGTGCGGCTGCTGCTCCTTCTTGGTACTTCACCGTCGGTAGCGAAGTGGCGCCGGACGGGACATCGCAGAGCGACTGGCCGCCGGCAACCGCTCCCAGGCTCCCCAGCGCCGCATTCTCGCGGGCTTGAACTGACTCCAGGAGCACCTGTCGGGTGGTCAGCAACCGCACCACGCCCACGTCGGTGGGGACGTGTGTCACTGGCCGCTGGCCGATCAGCGGCAGGTGCAACGCTGCGCCGGCTGAACCTTGGCCAGCACGGCGTCACTGTGCCTGCCGCAGCCGGACCAGGTGATCTTTCCGCAACGTGCACAACGGGCCGGACTACACATGGGTGACTCCTTCGTCGTTCTTGACTGGAAGGACCACTATACCCCCTGGGGTATATATGTCACGAGGGGAGGCAGGGCGAGCCCGGGCTCAGGTGGGGTTACGGCTTGGCGGTCCAGCCCGCGAGGCGGCCCAGCTGGCTGACCTGGCGGACGCGGCTCTCGGCGGCCAGCCGCGTCTCGGCGGTCGCGACGATCAAGAGCTGGTCACCATGGCGCAGGGCCGTGGTCGGGGCCGGCACGAAACCTTGGCCGCCACGGACGACCAGGGTGACGTTCGCCCCTGGCGGCAGGCGCAGCTCGAACACCTCGACGCCGTGCAGCCTGGAGGTGGTACCGACAGTCATCTGCAGGACGTCTGCGCCGATCTCGTCCAGTGGCGTCGACTCGACCTCGAGGTCCACCGCCCTGTCGGCGTCCATCACCCCGAGCCGGCGCGCCACCGAGGGCAGCAGGGGAGCCTGGACCAGCGTGAAGATCACGACGAGGACGAAGACGAGGGGAAAGAGCCAGTTGACGTCGGGCGTCCCCGCGGTCAGCGGCACCGTGGCGAGCACGACCGGGACGCCGCCGCGAAGCCCGGCCCAGGACAAGAACGCCTGGTCGCGCCACGGCATCCGGAACGGCGCCATCGACACGATGACCGACAGCGGCCTGGCCACCAGCAGCAGCACCAGGCCGATCACGATGGCGTTCACGATCTGTCCGGTCAACAGGGCAGGGGAGACCAGCAGGCCCAGCAGGACGAACAGGCCGATCTGGGCCAGCCAGCCCAGCGCCTGGGCGAACCCGCGGACCGCGGCCCGGTGCGGCAGCCGCATGTTCCCCAGGAGGAGCGCAGACAGGTATGCCGCGAGGAAGCCGCTCGTGTGCAGGAGCGCGGCCCCTGCGTAGGCCAGCACCGTCAGCGACACCACCCCGATCGAGAACAGCCCCGACGAGGACGAGGCGATCCGGCGCATCAGGTGCCCGCCGGCATACCCGATCAACAGCCCGATCGCGGCACCGCCGGCCAGCTCGGCGACGGCCATGAGCACCAGCTGCCACCAGGTGCTGTGGACCCCTCCGGGGGAAGCCTGGGTGGCGAGCGCGAGCACGAGGATCACGACAGGGGCGTCGTTGAAGCCCGACTCAGCCTCGAGCAGGCCGGTGAGCCGGCGGGGCAGCGGCACCCGGCGCAGGACGGAGAACACCGCCGCCGCATCGGTGGAGGCCAGGACGGCGCCGACCAGCAGCGCGATGGTCCATGACACGTCGAGGACGAAGTGCGCGGCCACTCCCACGACCGCGACCGAGACCGCCACCCCCAGGGTCGACAGCAGCGCCGCGGGTGCGACCGACCGCCGCATGCCGTCCCACGAGGTGGTCAGCCCGCCTTCGGCCAGGATCAGGATCAGGGCGCTGTAGCCCAGGACCTGGGTCAGCTCGGCGGAGTTGAACCTGATGCCGAGGCCAGCTTCGCCGATGGCCACCCCAATCCCCAGATAGAGCAGGAGCGACGGCAACCCCGAGCGAACCGACAGGCGAACCGTGGCCACGGAAACCAGCAGCACCACGGTCCCGACCAGCAGGGAGAGGTCGAGGTCGGAGATGGTGAAGGCGGGCATGGCTTCGATGTGTCCTAGTCTCGCAGGGTGTCCCGTGCAAAACTCGCCCGTCGCGTCTCCGTGTCCGTCCTGGCTCTGGTCGTCGTTGTCATCGTGGTCGTCACGGTGATCGGCGTCAGCCTGGTCCGGCGATCCCTGCCGCAGACCTCGGGCGAGCTCACCGTCCCGGGCCTGACCCAGAAGGTCACCGTCCTGCGCGACGACCGCGGGGTCCCCCAGATCTACGCCGACAACGCACAGGATCTCTTTCGGGCACAAGGCTTTGTGGCCGCCCAGGACCGGTTCTTCGAGATGGACCTGCGCCGGCACGTCACGGCCGGTCGGCTCTCCGAGCTGGTCGGCAAGGACGGCGTGGCGACCGACCGGGTGATCCGGACCCTGGGCTGGCGCCGCGTGGCCGAGGCCGAACTGCCGACGTTGGCGTCCACGACCCGGCAGTACCTCCAGGCCTACGCGGACGGGGTCAACGCGTACATCGACCAGGCAGGCAGTCCGGACCAGATGGGCCTGGAGTACGTGGTGCTGGGGCAGAAGTACCCCGACTACCGCGTCGAGCCCTGGTCACCAGCAGACTCCCTGGCCTGGCTCAAGGCGATGGCCTGGGACCTGAGGGGTGACTACGACGACGAGCTCACCCGCGCGCGGCTCTCGGGGCGCATCACCCCTGCCCGTCTGGCTCAGATCTTCCCGCCCTACCCGATCGAGTCACACCGCCCGATCCTCTCGGCGGCGGACTGGCGCCCTGGCGTCGCCACTTCGCCCAGGAGCGCGGCCTCGGCCATCCGGGCGGTCCCGCCGGTCCCCTCCCGACCAGCCGTCCTGGATGACAAAGCGACCCGCACCGTCTATGCCGAGGTAGCCACCGCGTTGGACGAGCTGCCGGAGCTGGTCGGCCGCGGCGATGGCATCGGGTCCAACTCGTGGGTGGTGGGTCCGGAGCGCTCCTCGACTGGAAAACCGTTGCTGGCCAACGATCCTCACCTCGGAGTCGGCATCCCCGGCATCTGGTACCAAACCGGTCTGCACTGCCGTAGCGTCTCGGCGGCATGCCCCTTCGACGTCACTGGCTTCTCGTTCGCCGGGATGCCCGGCATCGTGATCGGGCACAACCAGAGCATCGCGTGGGGTTTCACCAACCTCGGCCCTGACGTCAGCGACTTCTACCTCGAACAGCTCCGGGCCGACTCCTACCGCCGCGGCAACAAGTACCTGCCGCTGAAACAGCGCGTCGAGACCATCAAGGTCGCCGGGGGCCAGAACGTCAGCATCACGGTCCGGGAGACGGTTCACGGGCCGCTGCTGTCGGATGTGATCTCGTCGGTGGCCGAGGTCGGAAAGACCGCTCTGGTCGAGGGCAAGGCCGAGACGACCTCGTATGCCGTGTCCCTGGCCTGGACGGGGTTGTTGCCAGGACACACCGCGGATGCCATCTTCAAGATCAACACGGCACAGGACTTTGCCCAGTTCCGTGAGGCCGCAAAGGACTTCGCGGTCCCGGCACAGAACCTCCTGTACGCCGACACCTTGGGTCACATCGGCTACCAGGCACCCGGCCAGGTCCCGATTCGCGCGTCCTCGACCGTTGGGGCACCACCGGGCTACTGGCCCGCGCCCGGCTGGGACCCGCAGTACGACTGGACGGGCTTTGTGCCCTTCGAGCAGATGCCCACCGCCTACGACCCTGCCGAGGGCTACCTCGTGGCTGCCAACCAGGCCGTGACGGCCAGCTCCACCCCGTTCCTGACCACCGAATGGGACTACGGCTACCGCAGCGAACGCATCCGTACCCTCATCGCGGCGACGCCCAAGGTCACCCCGGAGCGGATGACCCAGATCCAGGGCGACACCCGCAACGAGTTCGCGCCCGAGCTGGTCAGGGCGCTGCTGGCCGTCAGGCTCGACGGCGACCCGTTCACCGCAGAGGCCCAAAGACTGCTGCGCACCTGGGACTACACCCAGCCCAGCGGCCGCTCACCGTCGGGAGCCGCTGCGGCCTTCTACAACTCCGTGTGGAACAACATCTTGCTGCTGACCTTCGGCGGCGAGCTCGGAAACATGAAGCCCGACGGCGGCTCGCAGTGGATGGAGGCAGTCTCCCGGTTGTTGAGCGCCCCGCGTGATGCGTGGTGGGACAACAAGCTGACGCCATCGGTGATCGAGGGTCGTGACGAGATCCTTCGCCAGTCACTGGTCGAGGCGCGGATGGACCTGACCCGAAAGCTTGGCAAGAACCCCGGCACCTGGCAGTGGGGCCGCCTGCACCAGCTCACCCTCGAGCACAAGGTCCTGGGCGGTGACTCCGTGCCCGCTCCGGTGAGGGCGGTGTTCAACAGGGGTCCGTGGCAGATGCCAGGTGGTTCGGCCATCGTCAACGCCAACGGCTGGGACGCCAGCAAGGGCTACCAGGTGGACTGGGCGCCATCGATGCGGATGGTCGTCGACCTGGGCGATCTGGATGCGTCGCGCTGGGTCAACCAGAGCGGCAACTCCGGCCATCCATACAACGATCACTACGTCGACCAGGCCGATGCCTGGGTTGCGAACGAGACCTTTCCCTGGCCGTTCAGCGAGAAGGCCGTCCGTGGCGGCAGTGACGACGAGCTGACCTTGACCCCCGACACGTCAGGGAGCTGACTGCTCAACCGGGATCGGTGTCAGCCCGGCGCCGGGCGTGATGACCGCGTCCACGCGCACGTCGTGAGGGTCGCGTGGCAGGGGGGACTCGGCATACTCCTCGTCGTTGACGATCGCGACCACGAGCGCATCCGGGCGCCGTCGTGCCAGCGCTCTGTCGTAGCAGCCGCCACCCTGCCCCAGCCGGGTGCCGCTGCGGTCGACCGCGAGGGCCGGCGTCAGGATCAGCCGGGCGGCGGCGATCCCCTCATGGCCCAGCCGTGGCCCTTCGCTGCCTTCGGCCCGTAGCTCGCGCCACTCCAGGTCCAGGTCGGGCAGCGTCTCGGGCACGATGACCCGCACCCCGCGCGCGTGCAGCATGTCGGCCAGCGCCCCGGTGGGCGGCTCATGGGGCAGTGAGCGATAGATCGCCACACACGGCTGATCTTCGTATGGCGAGTGCTCAGCTGTCGCTTCGGGCGGCAGGGCGAGGGTGTCCAGCAGCGCACTGACGGTGGCAGCGATGGCGCCGGCGTCGGCGTCCCGGTCCCGTTGCGGGAGAAGGGATCGGCGTCGCGCCCGGAGCTGGCGCCGCACCGTCCACTTGTCGGGCGAGACAGTGGGCTCGGTCCCTGAGGTCATGGCAGAATTGTGCACCCACGCCACTGTGGCGTGGGTGCACAACTGTGGCTGCCGGCTACCGGAATACGTAGCGCAGCATCATGGCATGACAGGGGGCCCGTCTGGGGGTTGTCCAGGCTGGACGGGACCGATCCGGTAGGGCCGCATCATCTCGTTGTCCTCGTGCTCAACGATGTGGCAGTGCCACACGTACTGGCCGGGAGTCGGGAAATGGATGCGGATCCGGGTCACCTGACCCGGGTAGGCAATCACGGTGTCCTTGACCCCTGTCTCCCATGACTCGGGCAGTGTGCTGATGCCGTCGACCTGAATGGGCTGAACGACCATCCCATCGGAGTCGAGGCTC
>JANOHS010000532.1:0-2209 GCA_031406655.1 Micrococcales bacterium | reverse complement strand
GGTGCCCGGCCGCTGAACCGGCCGTCCACGTCAACGCCAGGACTGCGCGTGGTCACCGGCGCAGCGCCTCGACGCGGAGCCGGGTTCGGGGTCATCTGCGCGGCCCTGCTGGCTGCCGGCCTGATCGGGCTCCTGCTGCTCAACACCGCTCTTGCCCAGGGCTCCTTCACCGTGCACGACCTGCAGGCAACCGCAGGTGAGCTGACCGACACCGAGGACGTCCTGACGCAGTCCCTGGAGGCATCGAAGTCGCCCGCCAACCTCGCCGCCAGGGCGGTCGCCATGGGGATGGTGCCATCACAGTCGGCAGCCTTCCTCCGGCTCTCCGACGGCAGGGTTTTCGGCGTGGCGAAACCGGCGCTGCCGTCCCCGGCCTTTACCGTGATGCGAACGACATCGTCCTCGCGTGGTCCGGCACCAGCCCTGGCACCGGCTGCAGGGACGACGGCCAAGCCAACAACGAGGTGAGCACGTGACGCAGACCCGGGGCCGGGGTCCGGGCCACGCCCGTCCCGCCAGGGGCTCGGGTTCGGCTCGTCCCAACGGCAGGCGGCCGTCTCGGCCGTCTCGTCGCGGTCTCGCGCACCCCGCACGTCGTGTTCGGTTCCTGCTGCTGGCAACACTTTTCGTCTTCAGCCTCTTCGGCGCACAGCTTCTGCGGCTGCAGGCACTCGACGCCTCGGTGATGGCCAGCGCCGCGCTGAAGAGCCGCCTGAACGTCGTCGTCGTGCCCGGACTACGTGGTGACATCACCGACTCGGGGGGCGTAGTGCTGGCCACCAGCGTCGAGCGCCGCAACGTCACTGCCGATCAGAGTGCCGTGCCCGTTTACAAGAAGAAGGGGCAGATCGTCGGCGTTGCCGGGGCGGCGGCCGACCTTGCCGCCATCCTTGGAAAGTCCGAGGTGGAGCTGTCCGCGACGCTGACCGGATCTCGTCGCTTCGTGTATGTCGCCAAGGGCATCACCCCGCTGAGCTGGCGCAAGATCCAGGCTCTGGGGATCCCGGGCATCTTCAGCGAGCCGACCTCGACGCGTTCCTACCCCTCGTCCTCGGCGGCGGCCTCACTCGTGGGCTGGGTGGGCGCTGACGGAGCCGGCGGCGGCGGCCTCGAGCTGTTGTTGAACAGGCAGCTGGAAGGCAAGCCGGGCGAGTCGACCTACGAGCAGTCCGGGGACGGACGCATCATCCCCACCGGTGAGCAGCAGATCACCCCAGCTGTTCCGGGCCGCGACGTGCGGCTGACGATCAACAGCGACCTCCAGTGGTTCGCCCAGAACGCCATCGCGCAGAAGGTCGTTGAGACGCAGGCGCTGAACGGCACCGTCGTGGTCATGAAGGCCAGGACCGGTGAGCTCGCGGCGGTCGCGACCTATCCGACGTTTGACCCGAGCAACATCGCCAAGGCCAACGGGAGCCTGAGCAACAAGGCGTTCGGCGAGGCGTTCGAGCCAGGTTCCATCGCCAAGGTCATGACGGCTGCGGCCGCTCTGGAAGAGGGGGTCGCGACACCGGCGACGCCTGTGGTGGTTCCCAACCGGCTGCCCCGAGCAGGCACGTCGTTCAGGGACTCCCATGAGCACGGCGTCCTGAAACTGACCTTCGCGGGCGTGATCGCCCAGTCGAGCAACATCGGCACGGTGATGGTGGGTGAGAAGGTTCCGCCAGCCACCCTCGAGAGGTACTTCCGCCGCTTCGGTGTCGGCCAGAAGTCCGGCACCCAGTTCCCGGGCGAGACAGCCGGGATCTTCGCGAGGTCCAAGGACTGGAGCGGCTCCCAGCGCTACACCGTGATGTACGGCCAGGGCCTGGCTGTCAACGCCATCCAGGCCGCAGGGGTCTTCCAGACCATTGCCAACGGGGGAGTGCGCGTCCCCCCGACCCTGGTTGCCGGCACCGAGAACGCCGACGGCACGATTGCGCAGACGCCCGGAAGCACACCGGTGAGGGTCATCTCCCGGTCGTCGGCCACCAAGCTGAGCCAGATGCTCGAGTTCGTCGTCGGAGACGGCGGCACGGCCAAGCAGGCCGAGATCCCCGGCTACCGCGTGGCCGGCAAGACGGGCACCGCGGACCGCGTCGGCGACAACGGTCGCTACTCGGGCAAGACCGCCTCCTTCATCGGTTTCGCCCCGGCGGACAAGCCCGAGTTCGTCGTCGCCGTGATCCTGCAGAACCCGATCCGCGGCTACTTCGGCGGGGTGACCGCC
>JANOHS010000511.1:0-2161 GCA_031406655.1 Micrococcales bacterium | reverse complement strand
CGTGCCCGGTCGCGTCCGGGGTCGGGCCGTCCAGCGGGCCGCGGCGTACGGTCACGGAGTAGCCCCCGGGGTGACTGGCCCCAATCGGCCTTGAGGGCGAAGATGACGCGGCCGTCAGGCAGGCGCTCGTGGACAGCGAGGCCCTTTGCGGCATCGTTCGACACCAGGACCACACCGATCTCCTTGGCGCCGGGCGGGATGAACACCTCACCGGGCTGCAGGTCGGCGTTGGTCGGCGTTGGCGGATACGGAGTAGTCGGTTGGCGTCCGGTCACGACGGCGGCTCCGGAGCGGTCGGTGGTGGCGAGGCTCAGGTCTGTGTCATAGGTGCCAACGTCCGGAAGGTCGCCAGGGTAGACGAGCGTCCGGCCGAAGACCGTGATCCGTTCGTCGTCGCCCGGTCGCAGCACCACCTCGACGGCTAGGCCCCTGCCCATTGTCAGGGTCCGACCGGTCAGCCGGTGGTCGCCTTCGATGCCGTCCACGATGCCGTTCGGCCCGGTCCATCGGATGCTCGCGATCTCCGAAGGACGACGTGGTTCCGTGGAGGTGTCATTCGGCGGCGCGGGCGTGTAGCCGACGTAGAACATGGAGAAGCCGGTGTCTTTCAGCTCCTCGATCCCGAGGCTGTACGAGATGCCGGCGAACGTGATTTTCACGGCGCGGGCAAGGCTGGGGACCAGACCGAGAGTGATCGGGTGCCCGTCCACCATGGCCGACCACCAGACGGCATTGGGCTTCTGGCCGGGCTTGCCGGTGGACGAGCTGCCCACTTCGCGCCGGCGCCCATCCTTCGGGGTGAAGAAGTAGCGCACGTTGGGCTTGACCCTGGCGTCACGGTTGAACTCGACGTCGTAGATCCCATAGGCAGTTCCCCACTGGGTGCTCCGGACGATGCCGGTGGCAGCGGTGCTACTCGCCGGCAGGGGAAGGGCGGAGTCGTCGGGACGGGTCAGCAGGCTCGCTCCGGTCGCCACCACCGCGACGGCCATGGCCGCGGAGCCCGCGGCGATGATCCGGCGCCTGCGGATGGCCCGACTGCCTTGGTGCAGAACGGGTTCGGCGTGGAAGGTCAGTCCGGCGGGCATGCCGGCGGCGTCGAACTCGCGACGCAGGTCAGCCTCGAGGTCGGTGGTCAACGCGGGCTCCCTTCGGTGGGTGAGCTGGCATTCTGGGTCTTGGTCGGGGCTTGGTTCTGTTCCTGGGCCTCGGCCTGTCGGCGAAGCGCGACCAGCCCACGGGAGGCGGCACTCTTCACGGCTCCGAGCGAGATGCCGAGTGCCTCGGCCACGGACGCCTCGGACTGGTCGGCGTAGTAGCGAAGGACCACGACCTTGCGTTGCTGCTCCGGCAGCCGGGACAGGCGGCGCACGAGGTCGTCTCGATGATCGACGGTGGCCGCGGCACTGTTGCTCGACTGTGACTGTGACTGCGACCTCGACCTCGACCTCGACACTGACCCGAGCGCGAACCCCGGGCTGGTCACGTCGGCCACGACCTCGTGTCGGGTAGCACGCCATACGTCGATCTTGTGGTTGACCAGGCAACGGCGCGCATAGGCGAGCGCAGTCGCGTGGTCGATCTTGTGCCACACGACATAGGTCTTGACGAAGGCAGCCTGGGCCAGCTCCTGGGCGCGGTCGGCGTCGCCGGTGAGGAACCAGGCCGTCCGAAGCAGCACAGGCCCGGTCTGGTCCATGAAGGCCGCGAACGATGTGTCGCGCTCCGACTTAGCAGGCCTCACCGGCCACCCCCGTCATGGTCATACTCTCCACCACGGAGCTGAGGACCGAAAGGTTGCCTGGCCCAGCCGGACGATGAGAGCTGGCACGTCCGGGCTGCCCTAGCCTTGGGCCGTGCGCATCGACCTCCACACCCACTCCATCGCCAGTGATGGGACCCAGTCACCGGCCGAGGTCGTGTCGTCCGCGGCCGAGGCCGGCCTGCACGTCGTCGCACTGACCGACCATGACACCACCGCCGGCTGGGGCGAGGCCGCAGCCTCCGCCGAGCGTCACGGGATCTCGCTGGTTCGCGGGATCGAGATCTCGTGTCAGCACAGGGGAGTCAGCATCCACCTGCTGGGATACCTTCAGGACCCCACGGCGCCCGGCCTGCTCGGGGAGCTGGCGCGGGCGAGGGAGAGCCGTCTCACCCGGGC
>JANOHS010000509.1:0-5201 GCA_031406655.1 Micrococcales bacterium | reverse complement strand
GGACGCCGTCGCGAACGGCCACTCGCATACCGCGAAGGGGTACGGGTCATAGAGTCTGCGCATGATGTGGTTGGACGCGCCTGCGACTGGAGCTGTCGGATGAGCTGGTGGGGAAGGCTGCGTCGACGTCGGTCGCCGCAGCGGACGGGGCCCGTTGACGGGCCCGGTATGACGGTGGACACCGATGCGGTCCGGGCGCACCTCGCAGCCTTCGTGAGCAGCAGACGCGGGGTCGAGGCGTTCGTCGAGCCGCCGACCAATGTCACCGCGACGACCGTGGTGCTGATTGCTCATGACGGCGAGTGGACCCGGCGAGCGGTTGCGTCCCGCGACAAGGCGTTCGAGCTGCCGCGCGCGCTCGGCATACCGGTTTATGACGTCAACCAGACCGGGTATCCCTCGCGCATGCGCGAGTGGAACTCCAGACAACGCAAGGGTTCCGGCCAGTAAGCCGGTGGTGTGCCACGTCCTGCCATGGCATGGTGGGGACATGGCGAAGAAGGAGAGAACCGATGACAAAGGATGAAGACAAGCCCGGCAGTGACCAGCCGGCCGCCCAGACCTCGGCGGAGGATGTGAAACGCAAGTTCCGCGAGGCGCTCGACAAGAAGCATGCCCACGGCGGACGCGACGTCTCCGATGATGGCGAGAACGCGAAGATCCACGGCGCACATGGACCGGCCAAGGCCCAGCAGATGTTCCGGCGCAAGAGCGGCGGCTGACTGCCTGAGTTCAGCCGTATGCCGGCTCGTCAGATCTGTGACTCGGCGATGCCCACGAGGGTGCGGACCCCGAAGCCCGTGCCCTGCTTGGGGGTGTAGCCCCACGGTGCCTTGTCGTTGAAAGCAGGTCCGGCGATGTCGAGGTGGGCCCACGGGATCTGCTGGCCGTTCTTACCTGTGCCGACGAACTCGGCCAGGAACCAGCCGGCGAAGATGACACCGGGCGGGCCCGACTGCAGCAGGTCGGCCACGGGGGAGTCCAGCGCAGAGCGGACGTCCTCGAGCAACGGGAAGGGCCAGAACGGCTCGCCCGCGGCGTCCGCCACGTCCTTGACGGACTTGCGAAGGTCGTCGTCGTTGCTCAGGAACGCTGCGGTGCGGTTGCCCAGCGCCGCAACCGCAGCACCGGTGAGCGTGGCGATGTCGATGATCAGGTCGGGCTTCTTCTCCGAGGCCAGGGCAATCCCGTCGGCCAGGACCATGCGGCCCTCAGCGTCGGTGTTGTTGAGCTCGACGGTCTTGCCGCCGCGGACCGTGACGACGTCGCTCGGGCGGCATGCGCCGGGCCCGGGCAGGTTCTCGGCCAGACACAGGTGCGCGGTGATCTCGACCGGCATACCCAGATCGGCGATGGCGAAGACGGCCGAGGCGACGGCGGCAGCACCTGCCATGTCGCACTTCATCGTGGTCATGCTGGCCGTGGGCTTGATGGAGAGGCCGCCGGAGTCGAAGGTGATGCCCTTGCCGACGAACGCCACGTGCTTCTTGGCCTTGGCCGGGCGGTAGTGGAGTGTGACCAGGCGTGGACCGCGGGCCGAGCCGCCGCCAACTGTGATGTGGCCGCCGAATCCGCCACGGGCCAGACCGCCTTCGTCAAGTACCGACACCTTGACGCCGCTGCCGACGGCACGCTTCTTCATCTCGGCGGCGAACGTTGCCGGATAGAGGTCGTTGGGAGCCTGGTTGACCAGGTCGCGGGTGTAGGTCGTGGCCGCTCCCAGAGCGATGGCCCTCTTGATCGCGGCGCGGAGCCCTCGGTCCCGTGCGACCGGCGAGACGACCGTCAGGGACTTGACCGGCAGTGAGCCGGCGCCGGCGGCCGCGGTCGTGAGGGTGTATGCCCCGAAGAGCGCGCCCTCCGCAGCGGCGGTGGCCGCGGCCACACCGCTTCCGGGGGCGACCACGATGGCGGTGGAGACGCCGCTGAGCTGACGCGTGGCCGAGCCAACCGCACGCCGGACGGCCTCGTCGCCCAGCGGGGCACCTTCAGATGGGGCCTTGCCGGCCCCTGTGACGACGACCATCGGTGCAGTGATGCCAGGCACGGAGACGAGCTTGATGACCTCGTCAGCGGTGCCCTTCGCCTTGAGGGTCAGCAGGGCGGACTCGAGATGTGCGACGACCTCGTCACCCAGCCCGTGACCTGGTGCCAGAGCGGCGCCCTTGTCGTTCTGGACCGAGACGAGGACGAGCGCATCGCCCTTCAGGTCGGCTGCGCTGCGGTCGGACACCTTCAGGGTGGTCACGGTTATGTCCTTCGTGGTTGGGGCAGGGGCGCGGCATGGGCGCGGCGCCATTTTGGGCGAGGGAGGTTCTTCACCCACGCCGAGGATAGCGACGGCGCTCGCCCCGGTACCGTGGCCCTCATGACTCACGCCACTCTTAAGAAGTCCCCCCTTCATGATCGTCACGTGTCGCTCGGCGCGAAGATGGCGGACTTCGGCGGCTGGGAGATGCCGATCGAGTACCCGGGCGGCGGCGTGGTGCGCGAGCACACCTCCGTCCGTGAACGCGTGGGCATCTTCGACGTCAGCCATCTGGGCAAGGCAAGCGTCAAGGGGCCGGGCGCGGCGGCGTTCATCAACTCCGTCCTGACCAACGACCTGGGTCGTATCAACGAGGGCAAGGCTCAGTACACCCTGTGCTGCGATGAGACCGGCGGCGTGGTCGATGACCTCATCGTCTACCTGCGCGCCGAGGATGATGTCTTCCTGATCCCCAATGCTTCCAACACTGCTGAGGTCGTGCGTCGGCTCAAGGCGGCTGCTCCCGAAGGCTTGCAGATCGAGAACCTGCACGACCGGTACGCCGTCATCGCCGTTCAGGGGCCCAGGAGCGACGAGGTCCTCCAGGCTCTCGGTCTGCCGACCGGCCATGAGTACATGTCGTTCGTCGAGGCCAGCTGGAATGACAAGCCGGTCATCGTCTGTCGCACCGGCTACACCGGTGAGCGTGGCTACGAGCTCGTCCCGCGCTGGGACGACTCGCCCGCGGTCTGGGATGCGCTCGTCGAGGCCGCGACGCCGTATGACGGGCTGCCCTGCGGACTCGGGGCCCGTGACACGCTACGCACCGAGATGGGCTACCCGCTGCACGGCAACGACCTCAGCCTGGACATCACACCGGTGCAGGCGCGGGCCGGCTGGGCCGTGGGCTGGAAGAAGGAGCAGTTCTGGGGCAAGGACGCGCTGACCGCCGAGAAGGCAGCGGGTCCCAAGCGGGTCAGCTGGGGCCTGCTGGCCACCGGCCGCGGTATCCCGCGTTCACACTGCCAGGTCAAGGGCGCCGATGGCGCCGTGCTCGGTGAGGTCACGTCCGGGACGTTCTCCCCGACCTTGAAGCGGGGAATCGCGTTGGCCCTGCTCGGTCCGACGGTCGCGGAGGGCGACGACGTCGTCATTGACGTCCGTGGTCGTGATGTGGTGGTCAAGGTCGTGAAGCCCCCGTTCGTGCAGGTTCAGACCAGCGGAAGCTGAACTGGCGCCGGCCGGGAGGTCGGCTCGCCTCAGATGTCGTAGACCTCGAAGGTCACCGCGTGCTCGACGCCCATTGCCCTGCCACCACCGCCGAGGATCATTCCGAGGAGGTCCGCAGGCGACGGATAGCCCTCACCAAGGCCTTGGAGATAGGCGTGGTGGGCCTCCAGCGATGCCACGGCTGCATCCAGGTGTCCGGTCGCGTCGACCCCGTGGGTGTGCTCGGGCGATCCTGCCATGCACACCCACCTGACCCCGCTCCAGGGCTCGTATCCCTCACCGGTCAGCTCAGGGTGGATCCACCGGTTGCCCGCGTCCTTGGCCGCGTCGAGGGCTGCGAGCCCGACGGCGCGGTGGTCGGCCTGGTTGGTGCCTCCACCCGTGAACCGCTCCCGATGGGTCAGTGTCATGACGACCTCGGGCTTGTGGATGCGGATGGCCCGGGCGATGTCGCGACGCAGCGGCAGCCCGTACTCGACCATGCCGTCGTCGTAGTCGAGGAACTCCACGATGTCGACACCCACCTCGGCTGCGCCGTCGCGTTCCTCCTGTGCCCGCAAGGACGCTGCCTCGCTGGGCGGGACTCCGTCGATGCCGGCCTCGCCGTGGGTGGCCAGCAGGTAGGTCACGGTCTTGCCCTGCTGCACCCAACGGTCGACGGCTGCGGCGATGCCGTACTCGAGATCGTCGGGGTGCGCTGCCACGCAGAGCGCGCGTGACCACGACTCGTCGAACGATGGAAGGACCTGCCCGGTGGATCGAGGATCGCTCATGCCGCTCACGCTACACAGCGGTGGCACGTGGGCTCTATCGCTGGATCTGGTCGCGCAACCACGACTTGCGGTCCGGCGGCAGATCGCGCCAGTCGACCTCGAGGAGCGCGGCCTCCAGGGACCAGAGGAAGTTCAGGGAGGGGTGACCGCCGGCAGCGATCGCACGCCGGTACGCCTCGAGGGAACCGAGACGATCCAGCTCGTCAGGACTGCTGATCCCCGCAGCCAGGAGCATCCGCTCACTGGCCGGGCCGAGGTTGCGCAGGTCGCGCAGGCCTGACGGCCGCTCCGGCGGCGAAGCCTCACGTCTGGGGTGTCGACTCGCCATGCGGGCAATGGTGACACGGGTCCACTCGTCCTGGCTGATCCAACGCGAACGGCACTAGGGTCAGGAGTTCTTGCGGAACTCTGCCCGGAGGTGGACCCGTGTCAGCGATCGACGACCAGCACGTGAGCGAGCCGGGCGAGGAGTGACCATGGCTGAACGTCCAGAACCGCTGCTGCCGTTGGGATTACGTTTGCGCGGCCGTCGAGTCGTCGTCGTCGGTGGAGGGCCGGTAGCGCTTCGCCGGGTTGGTGCCCTGATGGCGGCCCGGGCCCTGGTCACCGTCGTGTCGCCAACGGCTGTGGCTGCCTTGGAGGACCTGGCCGAGCGCGGCCAGGTCGACTGGTACCGGCGGACCTACGAGCCCGGTGACTTGCAGGGTGCCTGGCTCGCGATGGCCTGCACGGCCGACGCCGAGGTGAACGCGGAGGTGCTCGCGGAGGCAGAGGGGGCCCGCATGTTCTGCCTGCGTGCGGACGACGCCTCGGGTGCCTCGGCGTGGATGCCGGCCACCGGTCGCAGGGGACGAGCCACCGTCAGCGTCCACGCCGACCGCGACCCGCAGACCGCCGCCGCGCTGCGCGACGCTGCCGTTGCAGCCGTGGAGGCCGCGCTGCGACAGGAC
>JANOHS010000505.1:0-9007 GCA_031406655.1 Micrococcales bacterium | reverse complement strand
TATGCTTATCCGGTCGCCAACGGCGTAACGGTCGACGGGGACAAACAGGTCCCCATCGTCTAGTGGCCTAGGACTCCGCCCTTTCACGGCGGCAGCACGGGTTCGAATCCCGTTGGGGATACGCCTCTCACGAGGCCCCGTAGCGCAGTTGGTTAGCGCGCCGCCCTGTCACGGCGGAGGTCGCCGGTTCGAGCCCGGTCGGGGTCGCTCATCTTCGCCCGTAGCACCCAGCTCCAAGCAAGGCCAGGTAGCTCAGTTGGTACGAGCGTCCGACTGAAAATCGGAAGGTCGGCGGTTCGACCCCGCCCCTGGCCACCACCCAAACCGCAGGTCAGATGGCGTCTGACCTGCGGTTTTGTCTCTCTGACGAGCCGCGTCCCCTTCCGTTGACCGACCGTGAGTGACCATGAATCCGCCCGGTTGGCCAAGAGTTATCGCACGAGTTATCGCACGAACCATCGCCCACGCCGCCAGAAGTGGCGGGACACGTCTATCCGTAACGCCTGTTCATGTAGACGGCAAAGGGCCTCTCGCTTAACCCTCGATCGGTCAGGCCGGCGGCCCCGGTCATGGACGCCCCGGTCATGGACTCGGCGACCTGAGAACGCCGGCCAACGTCGTGAGGCGCTCGATCGCCTGCAACGCCGGGCGGCGCCGTGCCGGCGGCAAGATTGGGACCGCGACAGCCAACGCCACTGCACCAAGGACGATCAACACCATCGGAACGGCCACCAGAGCCAGCATCCAGAACTCACGCATCCTCATCACCATCTCGCTCGTGACCACCTGCATACCCGAACATTGCGGTGCCGCCGCGAGCGTGTCTAGTGCGCTCACGGGCTCGTCGAGGTACGCTTCAACCCGCACTTGAGGCTGCCTGGCTATCGACGTTCATGGGAGGCGTTTTATGCGGGTCAAAGCGTTGCGAGCAGAACGTCAGAATTGAGAGCGGAGATCTTGTGGCGAACCGTCAGGAACTCCTACAGCGTCGACGACGCCGCGTCGAAGATCTTCGTCAGGACGACCTGGACACCGTCGTTCGAGAGGCTCTGCACCGAGTCCACCAGGATGAGAGGGGCGCTCGGCGCCCGACGATAGTCACTCTGCGGCCCGACTTCGTGCATGCAAAGGCCCTCGGTGCTCTTCCGCCGACATCTCAACTGCTGCTCTCGCGAGGGATCGCCATGCGCTTCTACCTGCTGGCTGTCTTCGAGAGGCAGTGCCGCAAGGGTCCCGGCGGCGCCGCAGGGGGCACCCGTGTGCTTTCTCATGGGCAGGGCAACGTCAGCTGGGTCGACATGGTTGCGGTCGATGCCGAGGGCCAGCGAAGGACAAAGGAGTACCGGACCGCCCTCGACAACCGGATCCGTCAGATGAAGGGCGCGCTCTCGACCCTGGAGCAGATCGGCATGGTCCAGGTCCACCGGGTCGCCGGAACAAAGCACTACGCGGGCTTCGAACTCATGCGTGAGACCGGCCGCGGCGACCTGGCAACACCGAACGCGTACACCGTGCCCAAGGCCAACGAGGCCACTCTGCACATCCCCATCGAGTTCTGGCTCAACGGATGGATCCACGTTTTGCAGCCATCCGAGATCGCGACATGGCTGATGTTTCGTCACCTCGCTCAGAAGTACTACAACCATCACGCCCGAGATGGCGTCTACATCTACGGCGACGACAGGAAAGCGACGTACGGCATCAAGCGCGACGCCTACGAGGCGCACGCCATGCTCAGCACCCTCGGCCTGCTCGAGCGGCTCGACGGCCTCACCGTGAACAACGACCTGACCATCACCATCCACCCTGAGCGGGACAAGTATGAGCCACACCACTTCCAGGTCACAGACGACGGGCTCAAGGCTCTCGCGGTGCCAAAGATCCTGGAGGTGCTCGACGAGCGACTCGCCCGAGAGGCTCAGCGCTCCGCTTAGCCGACCGTAAGTCGCGACAAGTTGAGGTATGGGGGGCCGGGTGACGCGTTGAGGGCGACGATGGCGATGAGGCCGTTGCCGTGAGGGCGGTTACCCAAAGTTGGCCTCCTCGGGAGAGAACCTGTTCTCCACCTCTTCGCCGGGTTCGTCGGTGGTTCGACAGGGGAACCAACAGCCTCGGGTTCAGCGAAACTGGACAGGCCTCGGGCATGATCAGCGGATGCAGACGGTGCGAGAGCGAGTCCTGAAGGCCTTGAGGTTGGCAACCCATCCTTTGGATGACGACGAGTTGTCGGGGCCCCTTAACATCCATCCGAGGCAGACCGTGAACCAGGCGACACGGAAGCTTGAACGTGAGGGACTGATCCGTCGGGTGAGTGGTCCGGACGGGAAACTTGTGAACGTCCTGGCGGACGACGCGGGCGTGTCAGCACCTGTGGTCAGTTGAGCGCCCGTCAGGACATCACCCGCCGCCGGGTGACTCCAGTGAGCAGCGGGCAGCGGAACGACTCATGCTTGATTCCCTTGGAGACGATCTCGGCGGCCTCATCCTGGAACCAGCCCGCATCCAAGTTGGCGATGTCAAGGTTGAGGTCGACGGCGGAGACGCTGAGCGAAACATCCTGGTCGAATGCTGGGCTCATCAAGGCAACCGTCAAGGCCGCCCAGAAACACAAGGTCATTCTTGGTGCGCCGCCTCCAAAGACAGACGACGTATGCCGTCCGGCCCAGCGAGTCGCGCCCGGCCGGGACCCTGGCGTTGCCCGGAGACGCAGCGGCGCTGCGCTGGCTCTGGCACCCTGGAACGCGTGCCGTGATGGTGCACGACCGCACTGAACCGTCCGATGACCGCGGTGGAACACACCGCGTTGGACCAGGCCCTTCGCGCCGTGGTCGCAGCGGCACGAACCGGGGCTGGGGCGGGAACGCCAACCCTGCCCATGGTGGTCGATGCCCTGTTCAACCCCAGCCTGCCCGAAGCCGGAGCGACGATCCGCGAGCTCGTGAGGGATGGCCGCGACGTCGGGCATGCGTTGCGGCGCTTGGTGTCCGGCGACCTGGCGGGCCTCTTCGATGGCGAGTCGACTGTGACCTTCGACCCGTCGCTGCCCATGATCTCCCTGGATCTGTCGCGCATCTCCGGGTCGGACCAGCTCATCGCGATGGTGATGGCCTGCGCATCGGCGTGGATGGAGGCCGCCCTGTCCGACCCTGACGGTGGGCCGCGCTGGGTCATCTACGACGAGGCCTGGCGTCTCCTTCGACAGCCAGCGCTGCTCGCACGTATGCAGTCGCAGTGGAAACTCTCCCGGGGCCTGGGGATTGCCAACCTGATGATCATCCATCGCCTCTCCGACCTCGAGGCGGTCGGCAACGCTGACTCCGAAGCCAGGGCTCTGGCCTTGGGCCTGCTGGCTGACTGCTCAACCAAGATCATCTACCAGCAAGAGTCATCCGAGGCCCCGCACACCGCGCAGGTCCTCGGACTCTCGGTGACTGAACGGGGCGAGCTGCCCGATCTTCAACGCGGAGAAGGGCTTTGGCGAGTGGGGCAGCGCGCCTTCGTTGTCCGCCACTTGGTCACCGACGGCGAACTGAAACTCTTCGACACCAACTCTCGGATGATGCAGACACTGAGACCTACACTCCAGGGACATTGACGCCGTCGCATTCGGGCTGAACAACCGACCCCGCCGGACCCTGGACTGGCTCAACCCTGCAAGCAGCTCGACCAACTACTCTCGCAGTCGAGCCATGCATTTGGCGCTTGAGACCGCCACGCCTACCCACCGGCACTACCCGGTCCAGATGGACTTCAACGCCTGAGCAGCAATGGACTACATCTTCAATGAACAAAGGAGTAGCAACGATGACCACTATCGCGATCATCGGGCAGGGCTACATGGGTCGCACGCACGCCGAGGCCTGGTCCAATCTGGGGTACGGCGACCAAATCAAGTACGTGTGTACCCCACGTCCCGGGCGACCCCTTGAGCATGCGCCCAGGGCGGAGTTCGTCACCCATTTAGACGTTGTGCTCGCCGACCGGGACGTCGACGTCCTCTCCGTGTGCACACCAACTCCCACGCACGCCGACATTGCCATCCAAGCGCTGCGAGCCGGCAAGAACGTCCTGCTGGAAAAGCCGATCGCGTTGACTGTCGCTGATGGGCTTGCCATCCAGGCTGCGGCGGTTGGGAGCGGACGGATCCTCATGATCGCTCAGGTGGTGCGATTCTTTGGGGGCTACCGTCTTCTCCGGGAGGACGCCCAGGCGGGGGCGCTGGGGTCGATTCTGTCTGCCCGTGCACGTCGGATCATAAATAAGCCCAATTGGGCACCCTGGATGGATGACGAGAGCCAATCGGGGGGGGTTGTTGTTGACGTCAGTATCCACGATTTCGACCAGATGAATCTCTTCCTCGGCGAACCGGTCGCTGTCACCTGCCGAAGTCAGGGACGGCTGGGTCCGTTCGAGACAACGATCGAATACCGCAACGGTGGAATAGGCCAGGTCCTCAGCTTCGCGAACACGCCGCAAGGTGTCCCGTTCACCAGCTCGATCGAACTGCTCGGCAGCAAGGGGTTCGCCGAGTACCAATTCTCCGACTGCTCACCAACGGAGCGGTCGGGCAGCGGGGACCCTCTGTCCGGTGTAAACACCTATCGCCTGGCTGCGGCCGACTCCACTGTGTCGGCCATCGTCGACGACGACGAACCCTACACTCGTCAAGCGGAGTATTTCCTACGCTGCGTTAAAGAAGTGCAGCAACCGGAGTCTTGCACGACTGCATCCGCGATTCAGGCGCTCGAAGTATCGCTGGCGGCGAAGCAATCGCTCAAGACAGGCGACCGTGTGCAGCTGGATTCGCAGGTCTCGGGCGCCAACAGCAACCGGCTTCAATAGGAATACCTCGTATACATGAGAACAACTCATCCTATTACCTGCTGATGTCGACAACCATCCAGATGTTCAGCATCCGAAGGAGCCTCGCGCGGCGACCAGCCTCCCGACAGGGACCCGGTTTGATAGCCCGGCTGATCCGGACGCCACACTGCCGTCAAGCCTCTCCTCAGCCATCCAACGGACACCACGGCAGCGCCAAGACCAACGCCACCGAGTCAACTGATACGGACTCCGGTGCCCTAGGCCGAGCGAAAGGCCTGGCGGAGGGACACGACTTCTGCTGCCATGTCTGATGTGGCTAGAAGGGCGCGTCCGACGACGAACTCGGTTGCCCCAGCTCGTGCAAAATCGGGGAGCAGTGGGGTGCTCATCCCACCATCAACCTGGACCGTCGTCGAAGCACTACTCGCAGTAGAGACTTGACGTACGCGTTGATCCATTCCGGGGAGTAGTCTTTCGCCCTTAGAGTCTGGCTCTGTGGTGAGTATGTTGACGAAATCGATCGCCTCATCGAGGTAGGAGAGTTGAGTCGCCGGGGTCGCAGGGTTAATCGCGACGCCAACTTGCATTCCCAGATCGCGCACCATCCACGCAACTCGCCACGGATATTGCGTGGCTTCCACGTGAAACGAGAGCCGGCGAGCACCCGATCCAGCGAAGGCGGCCAAATGCTTCTCCGGATCGACCACCATGAGGTGCGCCTCGACGGGAAGCGAGACTCGTGACGTCAGCGCCGCGACAACTCTATGGCCAAAGGTGAGTTCCGGGACGAACACACCGTCAGACACATCGACGTGAATCCCGTCGACTCCGGCATCCTCCAACCGTTGAGCGATGTCGACGAGTTCTCCGAGGTCGATGCTGGATATCGATGCCCAGATCTTCATCCGCCGGAGGGGGGCCGCTTGACACGGCTCAAATCGAGATGGGCCGTTACGTGAGTGAGCCTTTCGAGCAGGTCAATAGTTCCTTCGACATCCCTGAGCTCACCCGTCTCGACAGGGCTATGTGTGTATCGGACGGGAATCGATATCCCGATGGTGGCAATACCTTCTGCGGTCGACATCGGAACGAACGCTGCATCGTTTATTAGACCAATGATCACCTCGTACTGGTATTTAGTACACGCTGCCAAAGCGGCTTGCTCTGCCGCCTCGAGGAGCGCTGGGTGAGGGATGAGCCCACCCAAGGTGCCGCGACCGTGAAAGGAGAGCCGACTGATGACAGGGCCGCCGCCGAGAGACACGGCGGACACGCCCGAGAGCTCGGGCGTGTCGCAGGCAGGACTGACATCTACGTTGATGACAATGTCCGGATTGTATTTCTCGACCAGCGCAAGCGTGCCCCGTACGTGGAACTCCTCCTGAGTAGTGAATGCAATGTGCAGGATTCCTTCCCGCTCTTGGTCAATCAACCGATCGACAAGGGCAAGGAGCGCGACCACACCGAGGCGGTCATCAAGGGATACCGTGGAGAATCGACCGTTCGCCAGGTCTGTCCAGTGGTATTCATAGCAGCATGGATCGCCGATCGTAATGCCGAGTTTCGCGACTTCATCGACGGATTGGGCGCCCACGTCGAGATACAGTTCTGACGTCGGCAGGGCCTTGTATTTGTCTTCGGCTGGGGTGACGTGGTGAGACTTTAGTCCGACCACCCCCGGCACGTTCCCTGATCGGGTTTTAATTGTGATTCTCGTTCCCGGGAGCACTCGCTCGGGAACACCCCCAAGACGCACGAACTTGACGAAACCATCCTCGCGGACGTTTGACACTACGAGCCCGAGTTGATCAAGATGCGCCGAAACCAATGTGCGGTTCGCTGCAGGGTCTGTGCCGAGGATCGTGACCGAGACCTGACCGAGGCGATCAACCTCAGGGCTTAACCCCCTCCCGACGAAGTGGTCGAATAGGGTTCGAACAATCACGTCTTCATGGCCCGAGGGAGCCCCAATAGAGCACAGCGTCTGAAGGCTCTCTTTGAGGTGCCCATCGATAGGCCGCGGTAATTCGTGCTGCATGTCTCGGTTCTCCTGTAACATTTGTTTCGATTCGACGAACGGAGCTCATTCCGTCCAGATACCATCTAATGAACGAACTTGAGTTGCTTGCGTGTATTGCTCGTACAGGCTCCGGCATCTGTCCGCAAATGAACGATCGGCTTGTGCGACTCTAACGAGCGGGAGGGCCCACTCGCGGACGACTTCCGTGATCCCGCGCTGCTGTAGAACAGTCGATGCCTGAATCGCGGCCCCACGGGCAGAATCAAGTCCTCCGTCTCCTTCTGGCGCGTGTACGTCCTTGCCGAAGATCCGCGCGATGATCGTCCGGTACGCCTCGGAGCGCGACGCGCCACCAGTCAGAATCAGCTTGCCCCCAGTGTCCACTCCGATGCTTTGCAGCGCCTTGAAGCCCGTGAACAGCCCGAGAGCCACGCCTTCGAACGCCGCCAAGGCGACGCCTTCCCGTTCGGTCGCAGACGACAGTCCCGCAAGGATTCCACGGGCATCTGGTCGATTGGGACTTCTCTCGCCGTCGAGAAAAGCCACGAGTAGCGGCCGGTCGACCGCCTGGGCATCAGCAGTCAGCGCAAGCGCCGAGAGCGCGTCGTGTCCGACCCCGAGCAGCCTGCCGAACGTGTCGGTCACTTTGGCTGCATTGAGCAGAACCGCTATGGGCTGAAAGCCGCTTCGCGCGTTCGCCGTGACGTTGAGAAATCCGCTGATGTCGTAAACGGCGGTCGAGGTGGAGCCGTACACCGTCCCCGATGTCCCGAGCGAAACGACGATGTCGCCGTCGTCTACTCCGAGGGCCAACGCCGCGGCAGCCTGGTCTCCAGTTCCACAGGCGACCTTTGTGCCAGGCCGAAGACCGAGGCCGCGTGCGCGCTCGGTCGTCGCGAACCCCACAAACTCGCTTGGGCCGGCAACTCTGGGGAGCAACTTTGACCAGTCGGCCCGAGGCTCCACGAGATCGAGAACGTCGGTACGCCACTCGTCCTTTGATGCGTCGAAGTATCCCGTTCCCGACGCATCGACTCGGTCCGTGATTCTCTCGCCGCACACTTGAAGCGTCAGCCAGTCGTGAGGTACCAGGAGCGACGCGATCTCCTTGTAGATCTGCGGCTCGTTATCACGTACCCAGGCCAATTTTGTGATGGTGAAAGCCGCCGTCGGTACCGATCCGACGCGTCGTGACCACTCGGCAGCGCCGAGCTGGCCAACCAGTCGCCTTGCTTGAGCGCTCGACGTCGTGTCGTTCCAGAGCTTGGCGGCCCGCAATACCCTGTTGTTCGCGTCGAGGGCAACGAGGCCATGGTATTGGGCAGCAAAGGAGATCGCGGCTATCTCCGCCGGGGGGTGTCCGGCGTCGGTGCACGCCCCAGCTAGTGCGCTGGTGAAGGCATGCCACCAGTCTTCCGGATGCTGCTCGCTGCACGGAGGAGTTGTCGTTGGATGCCGCGCCTGGCCGACGCCGAGGAGCTCCCCCGTTTCCGAGTCGTGCAGAGAGACCGTGCAAGATTGCGTGGATGAATCCACGCCTGCCACGATGCTCATGCCGACCCTCCCTCAACCTCCGACGACCCTCCGGAAGAGTCAAGCCAAGCGAGCGATTTCAATCCGGCGATGGACAGCGTGTGCGTGGGGACATCGTGAGCTGTGCAGGTACCGTTCTGAAAGACGTTGAGCGTGTCCGTCAGCGACAGGGCCTCCTCTTCTTCACTTGTCACGACCAGGATCCCGGCGCCAGTCTCCTCTGCAAGCTGTCGGATCAAGCCGTGAATCTCCGCCTTGGCCCCGATATCAACGCCTTTAGTGGGCTCGTCGAGGAGGAGAAGGCGCGGATGCTGAAGGAAGGCGCGTGCAAGGAGCGCTTTCTGTTGGTTCCCTCCAGACAGCGCGGCTATCCCCTTCGATAGGTCACCGTGGGTTCGCATGGAGGCAAGCTGGTTCTTCGCCGCTTTGATAAGACTTGCTTGGTGGATGAATCCTGTCGTCGAGTAGTCGCCGAGAACGGCTATTCCGACGTTTTGGAAGATCCCGAGGTTGGGGATGATACCGTCGACCTTCCTCTCCTCGGAAACGTACGCAACCTTGTGATGCAGGGAGTCCCGAACATTGGATGGAGAGTACTTGATGCCGCTGAGGGTCATTGCTCCAGACCTC
>JANOHS010000493.1:0-2158 GCA_031406655.1 Micrococcales bacterium | reverse complement strand
TCGGGTGCCTCGGCGTGGATGCCGGCCACCGGTCGCAGGGGACGAGCCACCGTCAGCGTCCACGCCGACCGCGACCCGCAGACCGCCGCCGCGCTGCGCGACGCTGCCGTTGCAGCCGTGGAGGCCGCGCTGCGACAGGACCCTCACCGGCTCAGCCAGCGTCGAGCCCAGGCGGCTGGCTCGGGCCGGGTGATCCTGGTCGGGGGTGGGCCGGGCGATCCGGAGCTGTTGACACTGAAGGGGTTTCAGGCCTTGGCTGACGCCGACGTCGTTGTCGTGGACCGGTTGGCGCCGCTTGCCGCTCTGGACGGCCTGCGTGAGGGCGTGGAGATCATCGACGTCTCGAAGATCCCGCGTGGGCGCGCGACGCCCCAGGAGGAGATCAACGACCTCCTGGTCGACCGTGCGCGTGAGGGGCGGGTGGTGATCCGGCTCAAGGGCGGGGACCCCTTCGTGTTCGGACGCGGCCTGGAGGAGGTCATCGCGTGCAAGGAGGCGGGGGTCCCGGTTGAGGTCATCCCGGGTGTGTCGTCGGCCATCGCGGCACCCGCGCTGGCCGGCATACCGCTCACTCATCGCGGCATGTCACAAGGTTTCACCGTGGTGTCCGGTCACGCGGCCCCGGAGGATCCGCGCAGCACTCTGGACTGGGTGGCCCTGGCGCGCGGGGGCACCACGCTCGTCGTGCTGATGGGCGTGGACACGCTGTCCTCGATCGTGGGCGCTCTGGTGGACGCCGGTCGTGACGGGGACACCCCCGTGGCCTGCGTCATGGACGGAGGCCTGCCCAGCCAGCAGGTCGTCCTCACCACACTGGCTGCCATCGTCAGCTCGGGCCCACCGCCAGGGCTGCGATCTCCCGCAGTGACCGTGATCGGAGCCGTCGCCGCGTTCGCGTCCGGGTAGCTTCTTGACGCTGGCTAAGGTGACATCCATGACTGATGAGTGGACGTGGTCCTATCTCGACGCCGATGCCCAGGCGATGACCGGTGAGTCACTTGTGACCACCGGGTTCCCCTCCCAGGGCGAGGCCGAGACCTGGCTCGGAGAGCAGTGGCGAGAGCTGACAGAGGTCGGTGTCGAGGCGGTGACACTCCTGCACGAGGGCACTGTGGTGTACGGGCCCATGAGCTTGCGAGCGGCTCAGTGAGGGCCCCGGCGAACGGCTCAGGGAGCCGCCAGCCGTTGGGCGACGGACTGGCCCGGGACCTCGAGCGCCAGGTGCGCGAAGCGCAGAGTCAGTGGCACGCGCCGGCGGTCAGCGTGGGCATCGTCCGGGACGGCGCCCTCGTGTGGTCAGCGCACGTCGGCTCGGCCCGGCTGGACCCCGTCGCGGCACCCACCGATGACACGCAGTACATGATCGGGTCGATCACCAAGACGTTCACCGCGGTGCTGATCATGGCGTTGCGTGATGCCGGCCGGCTGTCGCTGGACGACCGGCTCGAGAAGTACCTGCCGCAGACGAGGCACGGCGCGCTCACCATCCGTTCGATGCTCGCTCACGCCTCCGGCCTGCAGCGTGAGCCGGTGGGCCGGATCTGGGAGAACCTGGATGCCCCCGATCGGGAGCGCCTGCTGCGCGAGCTCGAGGACGCTGAGCAGGTCCTCCCCGTCCACTTCGCCTTCCACTACTCAAACCTGGCGTTCGGGCTGCTCGGACAGATCGTCGAGCAGCTCGAGGGTCGGCCCTGGGGCGACGTCGTCACTGACCGGATCCTGGCGCCCCTGGAGATGAAGAGCACCGCGCTGGCCCCTGATGACGCCAGTCGGGCGCTGGGGTACCAGGTTCATCCGCACACAGGTGTGGCGACGCTCGAGCCGCGGTTCGACCTCAGGGCGACTGCACCATTCGGCGGGCTGTGGAGCACCGTTGGGGACCTGGGCCGCTATGCCGCATTCATCGCGGACCCGGTCGAGGAGGTTCTCCTGGCCGACACCCTCGACGAGATGTGCCGGCCGCTGATCATGACGGATGTCGAGGGCTGGACCCGCGCCTACGGGCTGGGCTTTGACCTTCAGCGCACCGGCGAGCGGGTTCTGACCGGTCATGGTGGCGCCATGCCCGGTTTTCTGGCCGGCCTGCGGGTCCGGCGCCAGGACCGGGTCGGGGCCGTCGTGTTCGCAAACAGCACCGCCAGCGCGGAGACCGTGCTCC
>JANOHS010000474.1:0-1824 GCA_031406655.1 Micrococcales bacterium | reverse complement strand
GCGGGTGCGGACGCAGTGGTCAAGACATCGGCCTGGGACAGCTCGACGTCGACGTTGAACGTCCCCGCGAGAACGGTGGCGGTCTTCGTCCAGCGCTGACCGCTCGTCAGCTGTGGGTCGGGCAACGGGCCCTTGCTCACTCCAGGCCGCTCGAAAGGCCGATTTCGGGGCCGCAAACCGGCCTGGAGTGAGCAAACCGGCCTGAGGTGAGCAAAGGTCAGTCGGGTGGGCCGTCGACCGGCAGCGGGCAGAGGTAGACCGAGACCCGTTTTGCGCTGGGGTTGCCGGCACCGACCCGGCGGTAACGCTCCAGGACCTCGGCCAGGTCGGCTCGCAGGGCCGAGAGCTGTCCTGCCGTCACCTGCACCAGGTGGTCAGAGAGCCCCACCGGCTCGCGCCAGTCATCGGGCCAGCGGTCCTGTGCGTCCAGCCAGTCCTCTGCCCTGTCGGTGAAATGGTGCAGGTAGTCGCGGGCAAGCCACACGAGGGCGGCCTCGGCGTTCGCGTCGTCGCCGGGGTCCTCGTCGCGAGGTCGGAACTCGCTCCCGGTGCGCCAGAGCCGACGACGTCCGACACCATCACCGGTGTCGATCACAAGACCCACCTGCGCGAGCCTGCGCAGGTGGTAGCTGGTGGCCCCGCTGTTGGTCTGCAGGGCAGCGGCCAGAGTCGTGGCGGTAGCCGGGCCGGCGACCCGCAGCTGGGCCAGCAGGCGCGAGCGCAGGGGATGGGCGAGCATGGCCAGGGCTGGACGGTCGAGGTGGACGGTGGGCACCGGGGAGCGGCTCATGTATGCACAGTAATCATGCATATATCCTTTGCACAAGTCGGGTGTCGAGCGTCGGGAGCGGCTCGTTCGTGCTCAGAGTGGGCCGTCCGCGCTGATTTTGTCGGGGGAGGGGGCGCCGGTATCGTTATACCTCGTTGTGCGATCTGCGACCGCCTGGTCGTCAACCTCGGTCTGTCGGGGAGCCGCACCACCACAGTCGCTGAGCAATCACGAGAGAACGAAGGCTTATCCGTGCGTACGTACACCCCCAAACCCGGCGAGGTTGAGCGTCAGTGGTTCGTCATCGACGCCACCGATGTCGTCCTCGGACGCCTGGCCAGCCAGACCGCGATCCTCCTGCGGGGCAAGCACAAGCCCACCTTCGCACCGCACGTTGACGGAGGTGACTTCGTCGTGATCATCAACGCCGACAAGGTCGCCCTGACCGGCAGCAAGCTGGCGCAGAAGAAGGCCTACCACCACTCCGGCTTCCCGGGCGGGCTCAAGGCCACCTCCTACCAGGAGCTGCTCGCCAAGCAGCCCGCCAAGGCGGTCGAGAAGGCCGTCCGCGGCATGCTGCCCAAGAACTCCATCGCCCGCCAGCAGCTGAGCAAGCTGAAGGTCTACGCAGGAGACGTGCACCCGCACCAGGCGCAGCAGCCGGTGCCCTTCGAGATCACCCAGGTCGCACAGTAACCTCGGCCCGCCAGGGCTGAACCATCAACTGATCAGGCTGAATCAGGCGCTGATTCAGACATCGCAACGAGGAGAACCGTGGCTGACACCACTTCCGCCGTCGACACAGACGTTGTCGAGGGCGAAGAAGACCAAGAGCTCACCGAGTACACCAGCGAGTCCGACGCCCCTGTGGCCGAGGCACGCAAGGCGACGGCTTCTGTCCCCGGTGCCGCGACCGGGCGCCGCAAGCAGGCCATCGCCCGCGTGCGCATCATCCCCGGCAGCGGTCAGTGGAAGATCAACAACCGCACGCTGGACCAGTACTTCCCCAACAAGGTGCACCAGCAGATCGTGAACGAGCCGTTCAAGGTGCTCGA
>JANOHS010000323.1:0-2934 GCA_031406655.1 Micrococcales bacterium | reverse complement strand
TCCTACGAGACCAAGGAGGGCGAGAAGCGCACCGTCATCGAGATGGACGTCGATGAGGTCGGCCCGTCCCTGAAGTACGCCACCGCCAAGGTCAACCGCACCCAGCGGGGCACCGGAGCCGGCGGCTTCAACGGCGGCGGTGCCGCTGCTTCCACCGGCGGCGGTCAGGGCGGTGGGTCCGCTGGTGGGTCCGGCGGCCAGAACGCTCCGGCCGACGACCCATGGGCCACCGGTGCCTCTGTCCCCGCCAACACCGGCGGCACACAGCAGGCCGGCCCGCAGGGTGGCTGGGGCAAGGGTCCGTCATACGACGAGCCGCCCTTCTAGGCACCACGTCACCACCCCTTCCGGGAGACAGCTCCTCCGGCAGGGCACATCCGGCTCAGAGCCGGAACCGAATAGTTACGCCATCCCAGGGGTGACACCTCTGGGCTCCTCTCAAGAATGGAGAGCACCACGATGGCCAAGCCCGTTGTGCGCAAGCCCAAGAAGAAGGCCAACCCGCTCAAGGCGGCGAAGGTTGAGAACATCGACTACAAGGACACCGCGCTCCTGCGCAAGTTCATCTCGGACCGCGGCAAGATCCGCGCTCGCCGGGTGACCGGTGTCACTGCCCAGGAGCAGCGCCTGATCGCCCTCGGCGTGAAGAACGCCCGCGAGATGGCACTGCTGCCCTACTCCAGCTCGGCTCGCTGAGCTAGTTGACCGCTGAGCTAGCTGATCGAGAAGGAGAAGCTCAATGAAGGTAATTCTGACTCACGAGGTCACAGGCCTCGGGACCGCTGGTGACGTCGTTGACGTCAAAGACGGCTATGCCCGCAACTTCCTGATGCGTCGCGGTCTGGCGACGGGCTGGACCAAGGGCTTCGAGAAGCAGGTCGCCGCGATTCAGAAGGGCCGTGAGATCCGCGAGGTCAAGGGCCTGGACGAGGCCAAGGGGCTCAAGGGCCAGCTCGAGGCCAAGGCGATCAAGGTTGTCGCCAAGGCGGGCAAGTCCGGCCGCCTCTTCGGCGCCGTGACCCAGGGTGATGTCGCCGATGCCGTCAAGGCGACCGGCGGCCCATCGCTCGACCGTCGCAAGATCGAGCTGATGAGCCCGATCAAGTCGACTGGCTCGTTCGAGGCGCTCGTGCGCCTGCACCCCGAGGTTCAGGCGACGATCAAGCTGGAGGTCGTCGCAAGCTGAGGCTCGAGCCGGCAGGCTCGACGGACACGTATCGACAGACCAGTTACGGCAAGGCGCGGATCCGATGAGGATCCGCGCCTTCGTCGTGCCTGTGGATCCCCCGGGCGTTGCGACACCCGCCCCAGCTCCGGCGCTCCTTGCGCTGAAACCACGGTTTCAGGCCGCGCGAGGTGCCGATTCGGTGGTTTCGGAGCAACCAGCGGGTGTTGGAGAAACGAGGGGGTGTTGGATTGGCGTGTGACCCGGGATCCCCGGCCACCAGGACGCATCTGAAGGGTCTGAGCATGCGCATTGGCTTGGTTGGAGTCGGCCGGATCGGGGCCTTTCACGCTGCCACCCTCGCGGGCCTGGACAACGTCGGGCAGGTCGTCCTCGCGGATGTCGACCCGGCGCGGGCGCAGGCCGTGGCCAAGGAGCTCGGCCTCGAGTCCGTGCCCGATATCCACACCTTGCTGGGGGCCGGTCTGGACGGACTGGTCATCTGTGCACCTACCCAGGCCCACGCCGAGCTGATCGGACGTGCCCTGGATGCGGGGCTCACCACCTTCTGCGAGAAGCCCCTCGCCGCCGACCTTCCGGGCACGCGGCTGACTGCCCAGCGCGTCGCCAACGGCCAGGTGCCGGTCCAGATCGGCTTCCAGCGTCGCTTCGACGCCGGCTTCCGGGCCGCCCGGGAGGCGGTGACCAGCGGCAGCCTGGGCTGGATCCACACGATTCGAGCCAGCACCGGCGACGCCGCGCCTCCTCCCGCGTCGTACATCCCCACCTCGGGCGGGTTCTTCCGCGACTGCAGCATCCACGACATCGACGCCGTTCGGTTCGTCACCGGCCGCGAGGTCGTCAGCGTCTATGCCGTGGGCGAGAACCGTGGTGAGGCCTTCTTCGGCGAGCTCGGTGACGTCGATGCGGCCGCAGCCCTGCTCACGCTGGACGACGGCACGAACGCGCTCATCTCCGGCTCGCGCTACAACGGCCGCGGCTACGACGTGCGGCTGGAAGCCTTGGGCAGCAACGACTCCGTCACCGTCGGCATGGATGACCGGATGCCCCTGCGCTCGGTCGAGAAGGGCGTGACCTTCCCCTCCGCGAAGCCCTATGCGGACTTCATGGAGCGGTTCCACCAGGCGTATGTCGACGAGATGGCTGCGTTCACCGAGCTGGTCGCAGGCCGGATCGAGACCCCGTGCTCGGCCTTGGAGGCGCTCCGGTCGTTGCTGGTTGCCGAGGCGTGCGACCTCTCGCGACACGAGGGCCGTCCGGTGCGCCTGGACGAGGTCGACCCGTGACTGCCGTCTCGAACCGGATCGCTGGGGCGCCCATCTCCTGGGGGGTGTGCGAGGTCCCCGGCTGGGGCTGGCAGCTCGACCCCGCCACGGTGCTCTCGCAGATGCGGGAGGTGGGCCTGGTGGCGACCGAGTTCGGGCCGGACGGCTTCCTGCCGGCTGACCCGGAGGCCAGGGCGAAGACGTTGGCGCAGGGTGGACTTGCTGCCGTTGGCGGCTTCGTGCCCGTCATCCTGCACGATCCGGCAACGGATCCGGTTCCCGGGATCATGGAGGCGCTCAGGGCTTTCGCAGTGGCCGGCGCCAGCACGCTCGTCCTCGCTGCAGCCACCGGAACCGATGGGTATGACGTGCGGCCGGTCCTTGACGACGCCGGCTGGCAGGTGCTGCTAGCCGCGATCCGAGTAGGAGATCCGCGGATCGATGATGCCGTACAGCACGTCGACGACGAGCGTCGACAGCATG
>JANOHS010000384.1:0-1686 GCA_031406655.1 Micrococcales bacterium | reverse complement strand
TGTGCACCGTGATCGAGACGATGAACATCAGGGCCGACCAGTGGTGGATCTGCCGCATGAGCAGCCCGCCACGGATGTCGAAGCTGATGTCGACGGTTGACTTGAACGCCTCGCTCATCGCGATGCCCTTGAGCGGGACGTAGGAGCCGTTGTAGATCACCTGGCCAGCGCTCGGGACGAACCAGAAGGTCAGGAAGGTTCCGGTCACCAGGACGATGACCAGCGAGAACATCGCGATCTCGCCGAGCAGGAACGACCAGTGGTCGGGGAAGACCTTCTTGAGCATGTAGCTCACCGGTTTGGCGGTGCCGGTGCGGTCGTCCACCCAGCTGGCGAGGCCACCTACCTTGGTCATCGGGCCTTTCTTCTGGGTCTCCGGCCTGACGTCGCCGGCGCGCAGTCCGGCCGCGCCCTCCGGAGTGGCCGTGGTACTCATCCGCGCTCCCAGAAGCTCGGGCCGACCGCTTCGCGAAACGGTGAGTCGGCCATCAGGTAGCCCTCCGCGTCAACGGTGATCTTCAGCTGCGGCAAGGGACGGTGCGCTGGACCGAAGATGATCTTGCAGTCCTGCGTCACGTCGAACGTCGACTGATGGCAGGGGCACAGCAGGTGGTGGGTCTGCTGCTCGTAGAGACCTACGGGACATCCCACGTGGGTGCAGATCTTGGAGTAGGCAACGATGCCCTCGTGGCCCCAGTCAAGCTCCTTGGCGATCTTGATGTCAGCGGGGTCCAGGCGCATGAGCAGGACGGCGGCTTTGCCCTTCTCCTCGAGGAAGTGCTCCGACTTGTCGATCCCCTCGGGCATGACGTGGAACACCGACCCGATGGTGACATCCGTGGCTTTGATCGGCGTGAGCTCGGGGTCGCGCACCAGTCGCATTCCCTTGCGCCAGAACGTTGTTGACAGCTCAGCCTTGGGAAGGGGGCCAAGGCTGCCGGCCAGCTGAACGACCAGCGGAAGGGCAAAGAGGCCGAGGGCGCCACCGAGGGTGTACTTGATCAGCGGGCGGCGGGCCAGCTGCGCCGCATCGCCACCGGCGATGATCGTCTCGACCGCGTCACGGCGCGCCTCGTCGGAGGAGCGCTGCGGGTGCCGCGCCTCGGCCACCTCCGTGTCGGGCATCAGGGTCTTGGCCCAGTGGACCGCGCCGAGGCCGATGCACAGCAGGCTCAGGCCGAGGCTGACGCCGAGGACGACGTTGAAGATGTTCGCCTGTCCGATACCGGGTACGAAGCCGTAGGTGTCCTCGTCGATGGCGAAGTAGGCGACCAGGAAGGCGATCGTGGCGACCATCGAGATCGCGAACAGGGCCGCGACCTGACGCTCGGCGCGGCGGGCGGCGAGCTCATCCCTGTCAGCCAGCCGCTGGACATGCGGAGCCGGCCCGGGATCGGTGAATCGCTCGGGAATGCCGCCCGCGCCCTGGATGTGCCCCTGGTCAAGGCGCACCGCGGTGCCAGGCTGGCTGACGTTGGCCCCTGTGGGCTCCGTGCGGTGTTCATTCATCGTGTGGTCGATCCCGTCGTTTCGCAGTGCTTCTGGTCCATGACATGGCGTCGAGCGTCGTTGGGTCGTATGTCGTTGCCGGCGTTTCGCATACCGGTCAGGCCGCCTTCGAGCCGACCCAGACAGCCGCCGCGATCATGAGACCCAGGCCGAAGATCCAGACGAACATCCCCTCGG
>JANOHS010000329.1:0-2414 GCA_031406655.1 Micrococcales bacterium | reverse complement strand
CCGCCGGATCTCCCTCGAGGTGACCCCGGCGGCGCGCGAGTGGCTTGCGCTCACCGGCTACGACCCGGCATACGGGGCACGGCCGTTGCGCCGTCTGGTCCAGCGCGAGATCGGCGACCGCCTGGCGCACTCGCTCCTGGCTGGCCTCGTTCGCGACGGCGGCACCGTGGTCGTCGACCGTGACCCGGAGGACGACGCTCTGGTCCTGCGCTCCGCCGGGTAGCGTGCGAGCATGCGAATTCGAGCCGCGGTCCTTGCCCTGCTGATGACAGCCGGGCTCGCCGCGTGCAGCAGCGCGCCGGAGAACCAGAGCTCCACCCCCGGCCAGAAGCTGGCGGCCGCCAAGGCCAAGGCCGACGCCGCGTCGTCCATGCACCTGGTCCTTCGCTCCAGCGGCATCCCCGACTCGGCTAACGGCGCTCTGGGCGCCGACGGCTCCGGCACGCACACACCGGCGTTCAAGGGGACCCTCGACGCGCGGATCAGCGGGTTCGAGGCCAAGGTCGAGGTGGTCGCGATCGACAAGCTCCTCTACCTGAAGCTGCCGTTCACCACCGAGTTCGCAGAGGTCGACCCCAAGGAGTACAACGCGCCCAACCCCGCTCAGCTGTTCGCCGTCGAGGGTGGCATCACCTCGCTGCTGACCTCGACGACCAACCCGGTCGAGGGAAAGGCGACCCGCGAGGGCGCTGACGTCCTGACGACCATCACCGGGAAGCTCCCCGGCGACAGCGTGGAGAAGCTGCTCAACATCGGCGACGCAGCCAAGACCTTCGACGTCACCTATGGCATCACCGACCCCGGCGGGGAGCTGCGCAAGGTGACGGTGGTCGGACCGTTCTACCAGGGCGCGACCTCGACCTACACCCTCACGCTGGACAAGTACGGCGACCCGGTTGAGATCAGCAAGCCCTAGGGCGCTGCTGGCGACCGCTTCGGTCGCGGTGGCACTCACGGCGGCCGACACCTACGTCGTCGTCCTGGCGCTGCCGGACATGATGACCGGCGTGGGCCTCGGCATCGACGACCTCCAGGAAGCGACGCCGATCATCTCGGGCTTCCTGCTCGGCTACATCGCGGTCCTGCCGCTGATCGGCCGCCTCTCGGACCTCGTGTCGCGCCAACGCATCCTGCTCTTCTGCCTGTCACTGTTCGTGGTCGGCTCGGCCATCACCGCGGTCTCCGTCGAGCTGCCGGTGCTCGTGGGCGGTCGGGTCCTGCAGGGCATCGGCGGCGGCGGGCTGGTGCCGGCGACGCTGGCACTCGTCGCCGACCTGTGGCCCCCTGATCGACGCGGTACGCCGCTGGGTGTGGTCGGCGCCGTGCAGGAGCTCGGGAGCGTCCTCGGTCCGCTGCTCGGTGCGGCTGTCCTCGCGGTCGCCGACTGGCGCGCGATCTTCTGGCTCAACGTGGTGCTCGGCGTTGTGATCGCGGCTGTCCTGGCACTGGCTGGCGGGCGCTCTGCCCGGCCCCAGCTGCGTGTGCTACCAACGGTCCTGGGTCTGGCTGCTATGGGCGTAGGACTGCTCACCCTGGTCGCGCCGACGTCATTGGCGGACGACGTCAGGCTCGGTATTCCGTTCGTCCCCTTCGCTGGGACGAGCCGCCTCGCGACCCCCCTGGGTGTGACCACCCTCGTGCTGCTCCTGGCGGCGCTGGCGGGTGTCTGGCGATCGCTGACGTCCCTGTTGCGTCGGGTGGATCTGGTCGGGGCCTTCTGCATCGCCGTCGCGCTGGGCTCCCTGGTCCTTACCTTCGCCTCGGCCAACCCGGAGCGCGAGGTGGTGGGGCCTTGGGGCTGGGCCCTGGTGCCGCTGGGACTGGTGGCGCTGTTGGCATACATCTGGAGGCACCGGAGCGCGCGCGACCCGCTCGTGCCTCGTGGGCTGATGGCCACCGGGGGTGGCTCCAAGGTGACTCCCGCCCTGCTGGTCAGCGTCCTGGTCGGGGTCGCGCTGATCGCCATCGTCGTCGACGTGCCCATCCTGGCCCGCCTGACGGTGACCGGCTCCCAGACCACTGCGGCGCTGGTGCTCGTGCGCTTCCTGGTCGCCGTCCCGGTCGGTGCCTTCCTGGGCGGCTGGCTGCTGCGCTGGCTCGGTCCGGGTGTCGTGGCCGCAGCGGGTCTCCTCCTGGCCGGTGCGGGGCTCGTGGTCATGTCTGGATGGGGGCACGGATCGTTGCAGTCCTGGCCGGCGACCCCCGTGCTCGTGCTCGTGGGTCTGGGCCTCGGCCTGGCGATCGCACCGGTCAACGCCGCGGCGCTCGCGTCGTCCTCGCGCGATGCACACGGGGTGGTCAGCTCGATGGTGGTCCTGGCCCGGATGGTCGGGATGGTGGCCGGGCTCTCGCTGCTGACGGCCATCGGGCTGCGTCGGTACTACGCCGCGGTCGCCGCGCTGCCCAACCAGCAG
>JANOHS010000317.1:0-6862 GCA_031406655.1 Micrococcales bacterium | reverse complement strand
CCGCGCTTGACCACCATGTTGATCTTGATCGGGCCGAGGCCGACGTCGTGGGCGACATCGATGCCGTGCAGGACGCTCGCCACCGGGAAGTCCACGTCGTTCACGGCCTTGAACGTCGCCTCGTCCAGCGAGTCGAGCGAGACGGTCACCCGCTTCAGGCCCGCGTCCTTCAGCGACTTCGCCTTGAGCGCCAGTGCCGAGCCGTTGGTGGTGACGGCGATGTCGATATCACGGCCATCCGGCGTCCTCAACCCCGCGAGCATGCCGACAAGCTCCTCAAGTCCTTTGCGCAGCAGCGGTTCGCCACCCGTGAGGCGGATCTTCTCCACCCCGTGAGCGACTGCGACCCTGGCGAGCCGGGTCATCTCCTCGAAGGTCAGCAGCTCGTCCCGCTCGATGAACGTGAAGTCCCTGCCGAACATCTCCTTCGGCATGCAGTAGACGCACCGGAAGTTGCACCGATCTGTCACCGAGATCCGCAGGTCCCGCAGCGGCCGGTTCCGCTTGTCGGTCAGGGCGCCGGTCAACGCCTCGAGCCCAACCGGTGCTGGCACGGAGGACGTGACCGGGGAGTGCTCACGGCTGAGGCCTTTCGGTGTTGACGGTTGCCGGCCCAGCCTATGCGGCGCGGTGAACCGCGCAGGCGGAGGGACCTGTGCCGTCGGCTCTCCGGTGTCTGGCGCCGCGGCCGGTCAGGCCATTGGCCGGCTGGTCACGGAGATGGTGGCGGGAACGTCACCGATCGGGCAGGGCCTGGCAAGGAGGTACCCCTGGCCGTAGCCACAGCCGGCTGCCTGCAGGTCGGCAAGCTGGTCAGGGGTTTCAATGCCTTCGCAGATCGTGGCCAGGTGCAGGGTCTCGGCCAGGCGAATGATCGCGCGGAGGAAGGCCCGTGCCGAGGAGTCGTCCTCGGGCTGGCGCAGGAACGACCGGTCGATCTTGACCATGTCCACCGGGAGCTGGCTCAAGTAGCTCAGCGAGGAGTAGCCCGTTCCGAAGTCGTCGATGGCAACCCGGACACCATGGGAGCGCAGCTCGCGAAGTGACCGCCGGCCTTCCTCGACCAGCAGAGCTCCTTCGGTGACCTCGACCACCAGTGCGGAGGCTTCGAGCCCGTGGGCGACCAGCACAGCAACGACCGAGGTTGAGAACTGGTCGTTGTCGAGCTGCAGAGGGGAGACGTTGACGCTGACGTAGGCCTCGCCGCCCCGGGCGGACCGCCATTCCACGAGGTCGCGACAGGCCTGTTCGATCGCCCAGCTGCCGAGCTCGTGGATCAGGCCGGTCCGCTCGGCGACCGGGATGAACTGCGAGGGGGGCACCTCACCGAGACGGGGATCGGACCAGCGCGCGAGTGCCTCGAACCCGACCACGGCCCCCGTGTCCAGGTCGACGATGGGCTGGTAGGCAAGGGCCATCGCACCGTCGGCGAGCGCGCTCCTGAGGGCATCCTCGACCCGGAACCGGTCCACTACCGTCTCGTGCATCGTGGGCTCGTAGTGCACATGGCGATAGCCGCCCTGGAACTTGGCCTCGTACATGGCCAGATCGGCGTTGCGCAACAGCGTCTCGGTGGTCTCCCCCGGTCCGGCAACCGCGATGCCGATGCTGGCTCCGATGGTGAACCTGCGTCCGCTGAGCTCCACGTACGTCGTGCTCAGGGCGTCGATCACCCGGTCGGCCAGCGCCGTCACCTGCGGTGCGGTCACATCCTCGACCAGAATGGCGAACTCGTCACCTCCGACCCGCGCAGCCGTGTCCCCTGCGCGCGCGCAGCTCTGCAGGCTCCTTGCCACGGCGACGATCACCTGGTCGCCAGCGGCATGGCCGAAGTTGTCGTTGACGGTCTTGAAGTCGTCGAGGTCGATGAAGAGCACCGCCACGTGAGCGGCCCGGCGTCCGCCAAGGGCATGACCGACCCGGTCGTGAAAGAGCTTTCGGTTGGGGAGGCCGGTGAGCGCGTCGTGGAAGGCCTGGTGCTCCAGGCGTTCCTCGAGATGCTTCTCCGGGGTGACGTCGACCAGGACACCGTGCCAGGTCGCGCGGCCGTCCTGGTCCCAGAGCACCATTGCGTCGTCCCGCACCCACACGGTCGCTCCGTCGCGATGGCGCATCCGGTAGGTGTCGGAGAAGACCCTGTTATCAGCGCCGGGCTCGAGGAGGCGCTCCTCCTCGGCCAGGGCACCCTCCCTGTCCTCCGGGTGGAGCTGTTGCAGCCACAGGCCCGCATCAGCCATCCACTCCTCGGCGGTGAAGCCGAGCATCGTCTGGATCTGCGGGCTCACGTAGTGCCACCGGCCCGCCTCACCCGGTTCAGCGACATACACGACCGCCGGGACTCGCTCCACGAGGAGCCGGTACAGCCCCTCGGCAGCACGCAGATCGCTCTCCAGCTGCTTTCGCTCCGTGATGTCCAGGGTCATCCCGATCGCATAGTCCGGCTTCCCGCCCACGCCCCGCACCAGGGACACCGTCAGGTCAACCCAAAGGATCCCGCCGTCCTTGCGGATGAAGCGCTTCTCCATCTCGAAATGGTCGATCTCTCCGGCAACAAGCCGGGCGAACCATTCGAGGTTGACCTGCACGTCGTCGGGGTGGGTGAACACCGTGAAGGAGGTGGCGGCAAACTCCTCGGGGGAGTAGCCCAGGGAGCGCCGCAGCACCTCGTTGGTCATGGTCGTGCGGCCCTGTAGGTCGACGATGCCGATGCCGACCGGCGCCAGCTCGAAGATCGTCTCCAGGCGCTCAACGCGGGCCGCTGCCTCCGCGGAAGGCGCCGTCAGCCATCCCTCGGCGTCTAGGTCGCTCCCGCTGCGAACGTTCATCGTTCCTCTTTGCCCCAGGAGCCCGACCGTGCTCGTTTCCAGAATCTAGCATCGACGGGCTGGGCAAACAGGGCGAATCGGCCATCTCGGCACTCGCGCCACCTGCCCTGCCGCTGGGGGGTGGGGAGGTACTAATGCCAAGGTCTGATGGCGCGGCAGACCAGAGGAGGAGGAGAAAGGTTCCAAGCAGACAACGAAAGGCTCTGACATGAAGCGCATCATCATCTCGGCGGCGGCTCTGCTGGCGGCTGCGCCGGCCAGCCTGGGGCTGCTCGGCAACGCCTCCTTCGCCCAGGACATCCCGGTGCGTGTTCCGTCGCAGGCCAGCGTTCTTGACGACGAGGGCGGCCTGAGAACACACAGCGAGCCCGGCGACGACAGGCGCGGCAGCGACCACAGCGAACCCGGCGACGACAGGCGCGGCAGCAACCACGGCGAACGCGGCGAAGACACCAGCGGCAGCAACCGCAATGACGGCGTCGACGACAAGGGCTCCAGCTCAAACTCCACCTCACCTGTCGAGGACAAGCCCGTCAGCAACGTCAGCGGGTCGGTCGACGACAACAGCGGCAGCGACGACACGGCAACCGTGGACAGCAGCGGCAGCAACGACGCCGCAACCGTGGACGACAACAGCGGGAGCGACAACACCGCGACCGTCGAGGACAAAGTCAGCGACAGCGGCTCGGGAAGTGGCCATAATGGCGTGGATGACAGCCTCAAGGGCGGTAAGGATGACGGTTCCGGGCACTCATGAGCATTGAACAGGTCCTTCGCCCGCCGTGGGTCCGTGTCGCGGCGGGCATGTCTGTGCGTTCGCGAGAGCCGGCCGTGCAACCCCGACGCATCTTCGTCCAGGTGATCGCAGGCGCCCTGGTCGTGCTGGCAGCGGTTGCCATGGCGGGCGCCGCGGCCTCCTTGCGCCTGGCCGAGGCCGAGGCCGTCAATGATGCGGCCAAGACAGCGAACGTCTTCGCAGACGCCGTGGTGCAGCCCGCGCTCAGCGAGTCGCTGTTGACCGGTGACGCCTCCGCGGTAGCAGCCATGGACCAGGTGGTCCGCAAGCACGTGATGGCAGGGTCGATCGTTCGGGTGAAGATCTGGTCCCCGACCGGGCTGATCCTCTACTCGGACGAGCCGGCCCTGATCGGCCTGAGCTTTCCCTTGGGAGCGGAGGAGCGAGGCGTCCTGACCGATCCCCAGACCCGTGCGGACGTGTCAGGTCTGACCGGACCCGAGAACCGTTACGAACGGGGGCGCGGCAAGCTGCTGGAGGTCTACCGCCCGATCTGGACCCCTTCGGGCAAGCCCCTGCTGTTCGAGACCTACGCGCAGTACGACGAGGTGACGGAGCGCAGCGGGGATCTGTGGAAGGGCTTCGCCGGGGTGACCCTGACCAGCCTGCTCCTTCTGGTGGTCCTGCTCCTGCCCATCCTGTGGAGGCTGCTGAACCAGCTGAAGCGCTCGCAGGCCCAGCGAGAGACCCTGCTCGAGCGTGCCGTCGAGGCCTCCACCGAGGAGCGCCGCAGGATCGCGGGGGCACTGCACGACGGGGTGGTCCAGGACCTGGCCGCCACCTCGTTCACGGTGGCGGGAGCAGCAGAACGGGCGATCTCGCTGGGCCAGCCCGACCTGGCGGAGGAGCTGCGCTCGGCAGCCGGCACGGTCCGCACAAGCATCGGCGGACTGCGCTCGCTGCTGGTGGACATCTACCCCCCGAGCCTGGCGACCGCCGGGCTGGAGGCGGCGCTCACCGACCTCGTGACCACCCTGCGGTCCAGGGGAACTGCAGTCGTTCTGGAGATCGCGCCGCAGATCGGGCTGGATACCGCGGGGGAACGGCTCGTCTTCCGGGTCGCCCAGGAATGCCTCAACAACATCGCGCGGCACGCCGCCGCAACCAACGTCCAGGTCCGTCTGGACCGCGTGGAGGGCCATGCCGTGATGGAGATCAACGACAACGGGGTCGGGTTTGATGCACCCGACCTGATCGCGCACCCCGTCGAGGGCCACTTCGGCCTGCGGGTTCTGGGCGACGTGGTGGCCGACGCCGGCGGAGAGCTTCTCCTGGCCTCCGCCCCCGGAGCAGGCACCCGCTGGCAGCTGAGGATCCCGCTCTCATGACCACCGTGCTGCTGGTCGACGACCACCCGCTCGTCCGGGCCGGGCTGAACACCCTGGTCTCGACGACCGACGACCTGGAGGTCATCGGTGAGGCCGGCGGCGGCGAACAGGCGGTGTCCATGGCCGGCGACCATCATCCGGACGTCGTGCTGATGGACCTGTCCATGCCCGGGATGGACGGCATCGAGGCAACCCGTCGCATCCTGGAGGCGCACCCGGAGGTCCGCGTTGTCGTGCTGACCTCCTTCGCGGACCAGGACCGGGTGGCTGACGCATTGGCGGCCGGTGCTGTTGGCTATCTGCTCAAGGACTGCGACCCACGTGAGGTGCTCGCGGCCATCCGGTCGGCAGCTCTGGGGCACGCCCCCCTGGACCCGCGAGTGGCGCGAGCGCTGTTGCCGTCGGCCACGACCCGGGTCAGCGAGACCCTGAGCGTGCGTGAGCTCCAAGTGTTGCGGCTGGTGGCGCGAGGCCTGGCCAACAAGCAGATCGGCCGGGCCCTGGGCATCACCGAACGAACGGTCAAGGTCCACGTCGGTCACGTCTTCCGCCGGATCGGCGTGGCGGATCGAACCAGCGCGGCCATGTGGGCTCGCGACAACCTGGGTGCGGAAGAGCTGCACTGACCGGTCCCGCCTGGTGCGCTGCCCGCCCCTGCCCGTGCGGGCATCCGAGCTCAGGCGGTATGCCGGGACGTCGCCGTCCGGGACGATCTGGCGTCTGGGAGGATCGGGCCCATGAGAGCTTTGGTGAAGTCCACCGCAGGTCCCGGACTCGAGCTGATGGAGCGCCCCGAGCCCGTGGTGGGTCCCGATGACGTGAAGATCCGGGTCCAGCGGGCCGGACTGTGTGGCACCGACCTGCACCTCGAGCAGTGGGACGACTGGGCCGCATCGGTGGTCAAGCCACCTCTGGTGATCGGTCATGAGTTCTTCGGCGAGGTCGTCGAGATCGGCGAGGACGTCACCTCGGTGCAGGTCGGTCAGCTGGCTTCCGGCGAGGGGCACGTCGTCTGCGGGACCTGCCGCAACTGCCGGGCCGGCCGGCGCCACGTGTGCATCCGGACGTCGAGCGTGGGAGTCAACCGCGACGGTGCGTTCGCCGACTACGTCGTGATCCCGGCAGGGAACGTGTGGGTGCAGCCCGACGACATGGACCCCGACCTGGGCGCTGTGTTCGACCCGCTGGGCAACGCCGTCCACACCACCTTGTCCTTCCCGCTGGCCGGTGAGGACGTCGTGGTCACCGGCGCCGGCCCGATCGGGATCATGGCGGCCGCCATCGCCCGGCACGTGGGTGCGCGCTTCGTCGTGGTCACCGACGTCTCCGACTACCGCCTCGAGCTCGCCAAGAACGCCGGCGCGGACCTCACGGTCAACGTCTCGCGCACCAGGCTGGCGGATGCACAGCGCGAGCTCGGCATGCGCGAGGGCTTCGACATCGGGCTGGAGATGTCCGGCAGCCCGTTGGCCATGTCCGAGATGCTCTCCAACCTCAACCACGGTGCCCGCGTGGCGATGCTCGGGCTGCCGAAGGACTCCTTCCCCATCGACTGGGGCAAGGTCATCACCCACATGATCACCATCAAGGGCATCTACGGCCGCGAGATGTACGACACCTGGTACGCCATGAGCGCGATGCTGGCGACGTCGCCGACGCTGCGCGAGGCCGTTCGCTCGGTGATCACCCACCGGTTCCCTGCCGAGCAGTGGCAGGAGGCCTTCGCCGCCGCTCGATCCGGCTTGTGCGGCAAGGTCGTCCTGGACTGGAGCTGACCCTCCCGAGCACCCGAAGACTCAACAACCCGGCGAGGAGAGACACCTGATGTACGGAGCTTTCAAGGAACAGCTGGCGACGACGCTGGAGGAGATCAGGTCGGCTGGCCTGTACAAGAGCGAGCGTGAGCTCACCTC
>JANOHS010000269.1:0-5832 GCA_031406655.1 Micrococcales bacterium | reverse complement strand
TCGGGCACCTCCATGCCGAGCATCTCCTCGGCCACCAGGGCGACGCCCAGCTCGTTGGCAAACCCGGAGAGCCAGTCGTGGCGGTTGGCCAAAACCATGATCTGGCGGTAGTCGCGCACCTCGAACAGCTTCTCGGCTCCGCGGTGCATGTAGCCCACGATCGGCTCGGCGCTGATGATGCGCTCACCGTCGATCACCAGCCGCAGCCGGAGCACTCCGTGGGTGGCCGGGTGCTGCGGGCCGACGTTGAGCACCATGTCGGCCGTGGCGAGCCCGCCCGCGTCCACCCCGACGGTGAGCTCACGCGGCGATGTCGAGGTGGTGGTCATACTCGGCAGTCTGTCATGCCCGACATCTGGTGCCGGAGGCGCCGGCAGTTTGGCGAGCTCGCCTATCGCGCCCGGTTGAAAGCCCACGAGAAGTCGCCGAGACCACCCTTGGCCGTCAGCGCCGCGGCCACGGAGGCTGTGCTCAAAGCATGCAGGTATGCCGCGGGGTTGCTTCGCGCCAGGTCCTGCGGTGGCGGCTGACCGCTGATACCAAGGCGTCTGAGCGCTGTTCGCTGGTCGACGAGCTCGTCGTGGGCCAAGGAGTCCATGGCGACGTGCGCGGTGAGGTCGCATGACCCGTCGGGGACGGGCAGCACCTGGCGCCCCTGTCGGAAGCCGGTCAGGGTGCCCGCAGCAGGCCGGAGGTCGATGGTGTGGCCGTAGTCGACGGCGACGCAGAGACCCGACGCGACCCGGGAGACCAGGTCGTCCCAGGCGGTGTCCCGTTGCTCTCCGACCTCGAGGCGATCGCCGGGCTCCAGCCCATCAATCGGCCAGAACCGCTGGCACCAGTCACGATCGGTGCCTGACAAGGGGTCGCCGAGCTGCTCGTCGCCCGAGGTGTCGTTGACGAGGACCTCCCGGACCTCGCCGTCCTGGTCCATCTCGGCAATCGGGCACGGCACCACATCCAGCCACTCGTTGGCGAAGGCCAGGGCATCGGTCAGGCCGTCGAGCTCGTCGGGCAGCGCTCTGCCACCTGGGGACTGGATCCAGCCGATGGCTTCGCTCAGCGCTGGCCTTGCCACGATGTCGACGCCGAGACACCGTACGTGCGGGCCCAGCCGGTGGACCTCCTCGAGCAGCTCTCCGCGGCCGCAGCCCACATCGACGAACGTGTCGAGGCGCTCCTGGTCCATGAGCTCCAGCACCGCCCCCGCCAACAGCTTGCCGATCTGGGGTATCCCCTGGGAGGCGGTCGAGAAGTGGCCGGCCGGACCGGCGGCCTGGCGGTAGAAGCCGTTTCCGCCATAGAGGGCTTCCTCCCATGCCTGCATCCAGGGCGTCCACGTCACGGGCAACACGCTACGTGGCTCAGGAAGGGGCTAGCGTTTCGGGCGTGAGTGACACCTCTGTGGCTTCCCAGCGCCCGGCCCGGCTCGACGTCGGCGTCGTCGGCACCGGGCGGGTCGGTGCCGTCCTGGGAGCAGCCCTCCAGCAGGCGGGTCACACCTTGGTGGCTGTCTCGGGCGTCAGTGAGCAGTCACGGGAGCGGGCAGCGGCGCTGCTGCCCGGCATACCCGTCATGTCCGTCGAGGAGGTCGTCGCGCGGGCCGAGCTGGTCCTGCTGACGGTCCCCGACGACGCTCTCCCCGGTCTCATCGCCGGGCTGAGTGCCACGAGCTCCTGGCAGGCTGGACAGCTCGTGGTGCACACCTCGGGCCGTCATGGCGCGGCGATCTTCGACGCCGCGGCTGGTCACCACATCCTCGGGCTGGCCCTGCATCCGGCGATGACGTTCACGGGCACGTCGATGGATCTGCTGCGCCTTACCGACTGCTGCTTCGGCATCACCGCGGCGGCTCCGCTGCGGCCAGTCGCTGAGGCGCTCGTGGTGGAGATGGGCGCCGAGCCCGTGTGGATCGAGGAACGGGACCGGCCCATGTACCACGCGGGGCTCGCTCACGGCGCGAACCACCTCGTGACGCTTGTGGCGCAGGCGATGCAGATCGTGGGCTCGGCCGGTGTGCAGGAGCCGCAGCGGCTCATCGCACCTCTTCTGAGCGCGGCGCTCGACAACGCGCTTCGGCTCGGCGACGGCGCTCTGACCGGACCCGTGGCGCGCGGTGATGCGGGTACGGTGGCAGCGCACCTGGCGCAGCTGAACCAGCAGACTCCAGATATCCGGCCGACCTATGTCGCGCTGGCTCGTGCGACCGCAGAACGGGCACTGGCCAGCGGGCGGCTGACGGCGTCCGACGCCGAGCCGCTGCTCGACATCCTTGCCGCCCGGGAGGAGCGACCGTGACCGAGACCTTTGACAACACAGTCGGAACCAAGGGCGCGACCAGCGCAGCCGCTGCCGCTGCCGCGGGGCCGATGATCGCGCGGACCCGCGACGAGCTCATGGCAGCTCGCGCCCGGCTCGGTGAGGGCGATGTCGGTGTGGTCATGACGATGGGCGCGCTGCATGAGGGACACGCGACGCTGATCCGCCGGGCGAAGGCCGACGCACGGCACGTCATCGTGACGATCTTCCTGAACCCACTGCAGTTCGGCCCTCGTGAGGACCTCTCGCGATACCCCCGCATGGTCGACGCCGACCTGGCGCTCTGTACGCGCGAAGGCGTCGACCTGGTCTTCCTGCCCACGCCAGATGTCATCTATCCCGACGGCGATCCAGGGGTTCGGGTCTCCGCGGGGCCGCTGGGAAACGTGCTGGAGGGTCAGGCCCGGCCCGGTCACTTCGACGGGGTGCTGACTGTGGTGGGCAAGCTGTTCCACCTCACCGGAGCCGACCGTTCCTACTACGGCCAGAAAGACGCACAGCAGCTGTTGCTCATCCGCCGGATGGCGCGCGACCTCGACTTCCCCGTCGAGGTGGTTTCGGCGCCGACCGTGCGCGAGCCCGACGGCCTGGCCATGAGCAGCCGCAACATGTACCTCACCGAGTCGGACCGGGAGACGGCGCTCTGCCTGTCCCGGGCGTTGAGAGCCGGCGCCTCCGCCGCAGCGGAAGGGCCCTCGGCCGTACGCCGGGCAGCTCGCGCCGTGGTGGTCAAGGAGCCACTGGCCCTGATCGACTACCTCGTACTCGTTCATCCCTCGACGTTGGAGGACGTGCCTGAGTGGTACCGCGGCGAGGCCCTGCTTGCGGTCGCCGGGCGCGTGGGGACAACCCGGCTGATCGACAACATCCCCGTCAACCTGGGGCCCGGCGGCGGGGCGCTCGAGATCTTCTCCCAGGACTTCGCACCCAGGAGCAACGCGGACCCCAAGGGCCTCCGAGCCCTCTGACCCATCCTTGCCAACCGACCTGAAGGACGACGCCGTGCAGCGCAACATGCTCTACGCCAAGCTCCACCGGGTGACCGTCAACCAGTCCGACCTGAACTACGTCGGCTCGGTGACCGTCGACCGGACCCTGCTCGAGGCTGCCGGGTTGCTGCCCGGCGAGCGGGTGGACATCGTTGACGTCACCAACGGCGCAAGGCTGACGACCTACGTGATCGAGGGCGAGGCGGGGTCGGGCCAGATCTGCGTCAACGGCGCAGCCGCCCGCCTGATCGCCCCCGGCGACATCGCGATCATCATCTCCTACGCCCTCATGGACGAGGCGGAGGCGCGGACGTTCGCCCCCACGGTGGTCCTGGTCGACCACGAGAACCACATCGTCGACATCGGGGACGACCCGGGGGCGGTTCCCGACGGGGTCGGGCTCGAGTCGTCCGGCGTGTCCCGGGGTCAGTGGTGAGCCTGCGTATCCCAGCTCGGCTCAGCGGGCCGAAGCCAGGTTGGGTCACCTCGGCCGACGTCATCGTCGTCGGTTCGGGGATCGCCGGCCTCACAGCGGCCTTGCGTCTGCGCCAACGCGTCGACCGCGTGCTCCTGGTCACCAAGACCCTGCTCCCGGAGGGTTCGACGCAGTGGGCCCAGGGCGGGATCGCGGCTGCCCTGGACCCGGCTGACTCGCCGGGCGAGCATCTGCATGACACGTTGGTGGCCGGCGCCGGGCTGTGCGACCCGGAGGCCGTGCGCATCCTGGTCTCGGAGGGTCCGGCGCGCGTCCGCGAGCTGGTGGGTCTGGGGGCCGAGTTCGACCGTGGGCCGGACGGCGCGATCTCACTGACGCGAGAGGGAGGTCACCACCGGGACCGCATCGCCCATGCCGGCGGAGACGCGACCGGCAAGGAGATCTCCAGGGCGCTGATCGCGGCGCTTCACGCGGTCAAGGACGATCCCGGTATCGAGGTGCTCGAGCACGCGCTGGTCGTCGATCTGTTGCAGGACAGGGCCGCTCGGGTGTGCGGCGTGACCCTGCATGTCATCGGTGAGGGCCAGATCGATGGCGTTGGCGCGGCCCGCTCCCGAGCCGTCGTCTTCGCCACAGGCGGGATCGGACAGGTCTACTCGGCGACGACGAACCCGTCCGTGGCCACGGGTGACGGCCTGGCTGCCGCGCTGCGGGCAGGCGCCGTGATCGCTGACCTCGAGTTCGTCCAGTTCCACCCCACGGTGCTCTGGCTGGGTGAGGGCTCGAGCGGCCAGCAGCCGCTGATCTCGGAGGCCGTGCGCGGCGAAGGCGCCTTTCTCGTGGACGGCGACGGGGTGCGCTTCATGCAGGGTGTCCACGAGCTGGCAGACCTTGCACCGCGAGACGTCGTGGCGCGGGCCATCGTCGCCCGCATGGCCCGGTCGGGTGCCGACCACGTCTACCTGGACGCCCGCCATCTTGGCAAGGACTTCCTCGAGGCGCGGTTCCCCTCCATCGTCGCAAGCTGCCGCGAGCTCGGCTTCGACCCGGTGAGCGAGCTGTTGCCCGTTGCTCCTGCCCAGCACTACGCCAGCGGTGGGGTGCTCACGGATCTCTCCGGTCGGGCCAGTCTGGATGGGCTGTATGCCTGTGGCGAGGTCTCCTGCACGGGGGTCCACGGGGCCAACCGGCTCGCTTCCAACTCCCTGCTGGAGGGTCTGGTCTTCGCGCACCGCATCGCCGACGACATCACCGCCCGGCTGTCCGCGGGGGACCTGACGCCGGGCGAGCCCCTGGTGCATGGCCATGACAGCACGTTGGTAGCCGCCAAGGAGCGCACCGCGATCCAGCGGGCGATGACGCTCGGGGCCGGAGTGGTGCGCTCGGCCGACTCGATGGCACGGGCAGCCAAGACCCTCGAAGCCATCGCGGACGACGCGCAGGGGACGACGGCCGATCCTGATGCCTGGGAGACCTCGAACCTCCTGCACGTCGGACAGCTGCTGACCGCCGTGGCGACCCTGCGCGAGGAGACCCGGGGTGGCCACATCCGTTCGGACTTCACCGGCCGTGACGATGCCCACTGGCTGGGGCACACGCATGCCGTGCGCGAGACCGACGGGTCGATCACCACGTCTTTCCACCCCGTGATCGCCCCAGTTGCTGCGTCCCGACGTAAGCCGGATCCCGTTGTCAGCGCCTTCCCCGAGGCCAGGGCCCAGATGGTCGTGGACGGAGCCCTCGACGAGGACCTCGGCGGGTTCCCCGGCCTGGACGTGACCAGCTCAGCCACCATCCCAGCAGCCCAACGCGGCACCGCGCACATCGTTGCCAGGGCTGATGGCGTTGTCGCGGGGATCCCGTTGATCTCCTTGGTCTTTCGTGCGGTGACCGCACGCCTTGGCTCCTCCGAGGTGGACGTCGAGCTGCATCGTCAGGACGGCGAGACGGTGCGTCGGGGCGACGTCATCGGGATACTGCGTGGTTCGACCCGGGCCACCCTGGTGGGGGAGCGCACGATGCTCAACCTGCTCAGCCGGCTCTCGGGAGTCGCGACCCACACCCGGGCGTGGGCCGACGCCCTCGAGG
>JANOHS010000308.1:0-3645 GCA_031406655.1 Micrococcales bacterium | reverse complement strand
CTGGACTTGGCTTTGCGCACCTGGGTGTCATAGTCCACCCGAACGATACCGAAGCGCTGGTGGTAGCCCCACGACCACTCGAAGTTGTCCAGCAGTGACCACGCCAAGGTGGCCGAGAGCAACACGGTGCCCGCGCGCTGATGACGGGGACGACGGGGACGATCACTGCGGGAGGCTTGGGCGATGACGACTGAGGACACAGAGGTGATCCTGCCGAGGCCTGCTGTCTTGCGGCGGGTCGCGCCGACGCTCGAGGAGGTCGCCGAACGCGCGGGCGTGTCGCGCTCCACGACGTCCAGGGCGATCAACGGCGGCCTTCGCGTCTCCCCAGAGGCCCAGGCGTCGGTGGATGCAGCAGTCGCCGACCTCGGCTATATCCCCAACCGCGCGGCGCGCTCGCTGGTCACGCGGCGCACCGACTCGGTGGCACTCGTGGTGCCCGAACCGGACGAGCGAGTCTTGAGCGACCCGTTCTTCGCGAGCACGATCCAGGGGCTGAACGCAGCCCTGCGTGATACCGATCTCCAGCTCGTCCTCGTCATGGCGCGGCCGGAGGAGATCGCCGTTCGCACGCTGCGCTACCTGCGCGGCGGGCACGTGGACGGCGCCGTCGTCGTCTCCCACCACCGCAACGACGTCCTCGCGGATGCGCTGCATCGGTCGGGTCTGCCCACCGTGTTCGTCGGGCGCCCGTTCGGGGGCGGCCACCACGTCCACTACGTCGACGTGGACAACACAGGGGGCGGAAGAATGGCCACGGAGCACCTGCTGCGCATCGGTCGTCATCGGATCGGCACGATAGCCGGACCACAGGACATGTCCGCTGGCCTCGACCGGCTGGCGGGCTGGTCGGCAGCGCTCGGCGAGGTCGGGCTGGCGACCGATGCCGTCGCCTATGGAGACTTCACCACAACCGGCGGCGCAGCCGCGGCGGCGCAGCTCCTCGCCCAGCACCCGGACATCGATGCCCTCTTCGTCGCATCCGACCTGATGGCCGCCGGCGCGCTCTCCGCGCTGGCTGGTGCCGGGCGACTCGTGCCCGGCGACGTCGCCGTGGTCGGTTACGACAACCTGGGCGCGGCGAGCACGACGTCACCTCCGTTGACCACCATCGTCAACCCCGTGGTTGCGATGGCCCGCACCGCCGGGGAGATGCTGATCGATCTCCTCACTGGAAAAGAGGTCGACCAGGCCCCGGTCATCTTCGCCCCTGAGCTGGTGGTCCGCCTCTCGGCCTAGCTGGGGCACGGGGCCAAAACCAGTTCCGGGGTGATTTCGTCGAGGCTGCAAGCATCCCTGTACCGTCGAGTTTCGTAACCTGGCGGGCGGGAGCGCCGCACCGGCGGCTCGATCCACAGCGACCACTCTGCTGCCTGAATCGCATCCTCCGACGAGATGCCGTGCTTGAGCGCGCTCCGGTGGACCTTCACGCAGCGAAGTGGGCCAGCGCGGCCCGGATCGCCTCGGACCTGCTCATGTCGTTCTTGGCTGCCGCGGCGTCGAGAGCGTCGAGCTCCTCGGCTGTCAGCCGGACCGCCACGACCTGCATCGGTTCAGCCCCGCGACCTGGGCGCCCGCGGCCCCGACGCTTGAGAACATCGACGTCGTATCCCGCCTCGGCCTCGTCGGCCCACTGCTGAATCTGCTCTTCGCTCGCCACGTGTATAGCGTATAACGAAAAAAACCGCGGTTCCAGAAGTGGGTACGTCGCCGAGTGGCCCGTGACGGCACTCACCATGATCACCCGCACATTCGCAACGAGGACGCCCGCTCAACTAGATCCGGTTGTCCGCATCACCGAAACGCGGCTGGAATGACGCACTCAACGCAATACAGGGTGTTTCGGGACCCGCCGCAGCTCAGTTGTGTGACATCGCGCGAGCGCGAGCCTTCAGCTGGTGAGCAGGGCGTGATCACGAACCATCGCTTCGCACGGTGCCAGCAGCCTGAGGTACCCCCGGAGTGCGAGGAGGCTGGCCGCGACCACAACGGAGACCATCACTGCCGCCGGCACGGTGTTGGCCGCACCCGCCCCCATCATCAGGACCATCGCCGCGATGATGCTGGACCCCATCAGCCCCGAGAACACCAGCCATGGTGCCAACCAGAACAGGCCGTGTTCCCGGCCCTTCAGGGTCGCGATGCCGCTGATGATAAAGCCCGGCAGCACCATCGACAGGTCAATCACATGGATCGGGTTCACCCACAACCCAGCATCGGTGAGGCTCGCCGGCACCTTGCCCATCAGCAGCGCCGGCACCAGCTCGCTGAGCCACAAGCCGGCGAACAAGACCCCGGTGGTGATCATCACCCAAGCCGCAGCCGTCCGCGAGCGTCCCTGCGGGTATTGGATACCCCCGCCACGCACGCGATTTACGTTGAAGATGACGCCCCAGGCGCTGAGACCCAGCACCGCGACGTAGACCAGGAACAGGTAGTTGAGGTGGACGGCCACCGCGTACACGATGAACGCATAGATCAGGTACAGCAAGGCGCCCAGCCAGACCAGTGCAGCGCGCTGCGATCCCTTCCGGTAGCGGAGGGCGGCCACAACAAGAACGACCACCGCGAGCAGGTTGCCCAGGTCTTGGCCCTTGGCCTGAGTGGCCCAGTTCTCCGTCTCCTGACCGTAGACCCGTGGGTCAGCGAGCCCGGCAACACTGGCAAGGACAACGAGCAGCGAAATAACCCCGGACCAAGCTAGGACCGATCGGGGCGGCACTGTCTTCATGCCACCACAGTAGGGCCCACAACATCGTGACCTCACCGCCTGTCCGGGCTAAGAAACTTAGAAACAATGTCCTTCAGGCCGTCACGCCGCTCCAGTCGGCTTGCCAGCGAGTTTCGGCAACTGCGTCTTTCTGGGCTTATGGGCGCCCCATGGGGCCGGGTGTTCCGGTCGGGGGATCGTCCTGCGGACATCGAGGCTTGGACCCGATAATTGCCGCGGCCCCGTACCGCATCTGCGGACCCAAGTAATCGATTGCGTGGCCTCTTGCGCGCGGGCTAGCGTCCTTGCATGCGTACCCGTCTTCGTCACGACCTGACGGCAGCCATCAAGGTCCGAGACCTCACGGCCACCCGCGCTCTGCGGTCAGCCCTTTCGGCGATCGAGAACGCTGAAGCGACTGAACTCATCCAGGACCCGCGAGTGGCGACCGGCGGCCAGTACATCGCGGCGTCGACTGCCGGACTAGGTGCCGCCGAGGTCGAGCGCCGCGTGTTGAGCGATAGAGATGTGCACGTGCTCGTGCAAGCGCAAGTTGACGAGCGATTGCTCGCAGCCGAGGAATACGAGAGCTTGAGTCGTGAAGATCTCGCAAGCCAGTTCCGGGCAGAAGCAGACGTGCTCGGTCAGTATCTGCATCCGCCCCAATAGGGAACGCCGACTGAGGCATCAAATGCCTCGCGTCGGACGCCTGCGACTACGTCCGGGCTGTGCCGTTTACTGACCCTATGCGGGCCGGTGTAGTCCCTGCTTGCTGCAGTTGGCGACCGTAAATCTGGCCCCCTCCGTCGCGGACAGCGGTGTCAGTCGACTCATCGCGAGCGTGCCGCCACCGACGACGACCGGATTGCGGAACATGCGCAGCTCGTCGACGAGGCCGAGCTACTGACGACGGTTGCAGAGGAGCCGGACGTGAC
>JANOHS010000234.1:0-2084 GCA_031406655.1 Micrococcales bacterium | reverse complement strand
GGCCGTGAACGACGTGGACTTCCCGGTGGCGAGCGTCCTGCACGGCATCGATGTCGCCCACGACGTCGGCCTCGGCCCGATCAAGATCAACATGGTCGTCAAGCGCGGCCAGAATGACCAGGACATCGTGCCGATGGCCCGTCACTTCAAGGGCTCTCCATACATCCTGCGCTTCATCGAGTTCATGGATGTTGGCACCAGCAACGGCTGGAGGATGGGCGAGGTGGTGCCCTCGGCCGAGGTCATCAGCCGCCTGAACGCCGAGCTGCCGCTCGAAGAGGTCGCTCCGGGCTACGACGGCGAGACCTCCATCAGATGGCGGTATCGGGACGGGAGCGGCGAGATCGGGGTGATCTCGAGCGTCACCCAGTCGTTCTGCCACTCCTGCACCCGGGCACGCATCTCGACGGAGGGCAAGCTGTTCACCTGCCTGTTTGCGACCGGAGGAACTGACCTGCGTGCCCTCATGCGCGGCGGATGCTCTGACGAGCAGCTGTCATCGGTCATGGCCCAGACCTGGCGAGAGCGCACGGACCGCTACTCGGAGCTGCGCAGTGCGAAGACAAGTGAGTTCCGGGCGACGGGCAAGAAGAAGATCGAGATGTCCTACATCGGCGGATGACTCCGCCAGTCCCATACCGATGAACAAGGAGCGAAACCCATGATGAAAACCTGGACCAAAGCCGTATGTGCGGAGCTGAACCTGCCGGCGGATGTCAATACCGACGTGATCCTGGACGTGGCCCGCGTGGCCGCGCACAGCATCGAGCGGCCGGCGGCACCGGTCACCACCTTCCTGCTCGGCGTCGCCGTCGCGAACGGAATGGATGTGAAGGACGCTGCAGCCAAGATCCAGGACCTCGCGGCGACCTGGCCGGCTGCCGCGGAATAGTCCAGAACGGGGCTTCTGTACCGCTTCTCTACCGTGGGACGGATAGGTTCCTCCGGCAAGGAGAGGCAGGGTGGGGTTGCCTGCGATCGTCAGGCATCTCTCCCACGAGGAGCTGCACACGCTATGGCTGTCACCCCGAGCCGAAGAACTTTGCTACAACTTGCCGCCACCGGAACCGCGGTGGCCGCGCTGCCGGTCGGGCTACAGCAGGTGGCCTCCTCGTCCGCTGCCGTAGCCGCCGAGGCCGCCGGCTCGGAGAGTGTGGTCACCAGCGTCTGTGAGATGTGCACCGTGCGCTGCCCGATCCTGGTTCGGGTGCGCGACGGGAAGGTCGTGCGGATCGAGGGGAACCCCAAGGAGAAGGCGACCAAGGGCGCGATCTGCGCCCGTGGCAACGCCGGGATCTCCCTGTTGGAGGATCCCGACCGGGTACGCACCCCGCTGATCCGGGATGGCGAGCGCGGTGAGGGCAAGTACCGCAAGGCCAGCTGGGAGGAGGCCTACACCTACATCGCCGAAAAGCTGAAGGCGATCCGCCCCGAAGAGCTGGGGGTGGCGCGTCGGCCCAGCGCAGGGGACACCTTCCTGCTGCCCTTTGCCAAGGCGTTCGGGACCCCGAACATGTTCACCCACGAGTCCACCTGCCCGATGACCCGAAACGTGGCCATGGAGGTCACCCTCGGCACCGCTTCGTTGGCGACGGACTACTCGAAGGTGGACTACCTGGTCTCCTTCGGGCGCAACCACATGGAGACGATCTCCGTCCCGCAGGCCCAGGGCCTCATCGGCGGGCTGGCTCGTGGCGCACGTCTTGTGTACCTCGACCCGCGGCACACGCCGACGTCGGCGGTGGCGACGACCTGGCTGCAGCCCCGGCCCGGGACCGACCTGGCCTTCGCACTGGCGATGCTTCAGGTGATGATCGCCGAGAAGCTGTACGACCAGGACTTCGTCAAGCAGTACACCCACGGGTTCGAGGAGCTGGCCAAGGCTGTCGCCGAGTACACCCCTGAGTGGGCGGCGACGATGACCGGCATTCCGGCGGCCATGATCCGCGACGTGGCTCGCGACTTCGGCGGTGCCCGACCTCGTGCGGTCGCCGACTTCGGCTGGTTCACCGCCGGCTATCTCAACGACTTCCAGCTGCGGCGCGCGATCCTGGCCCTCAACGCCCTTGCGGGCAACCTCGAGG
>JANOHS010000210.1:0-16915 GCA_031406655.1 Micrococcales bacterium | reverse complement strand
TGATCGCGTCGCTCCATCACGCCGAACCGGCGTTCGCCGTCGAGGGAGACCCGGTACAGGTGCTGGACGACGGCCACTGGGACGAGTCGCGCACAGTCCCCATGGACGCCTACGTCAACGCGGGACCCGGCAGGGCCGCAGCAGAGACGATCGCCCGCGCGCTCCGGCCCACCAGCCCGGCAACTCCTAGCGCATTCCGAGCGCTGAGCCCCGAAAATGCCTCCCAGGAGGGTGGTGACACCAGTGGCGATACTTGAAAAAGCACGACCGCCGCCCACGTTTGCGCAGGTCAGCAGCCTGACGGACGTGCTTCGTATTCAGAGCCGACGGGGGGACTCGAACCCCCAACCCCCTGTTTACAAGAAGTACGGAAGCCGTCCCAGAACGTCTTGCGACGTCCGACCCGTGCTCAATTGGCCTGTCGGACAGTCCGATTCACCCAATGCCATCCCCCGCGATCCCGACCCGTTGTTTGCAAATCCGTTAGCAAGCCATGCCTCTTGCTGGAATTGCCTTGCCGTCGAGTGCGACCTGTCCGGGCGCGGTTAGCTGGTGGGTACTGGGCCGGTGGAATCGCGGACGACGAGGGTCCCTTGGAGACGTTGGCGGGGGTGTTGGTCCTCACCGCGGATGGCTGCGGCGAGGAAGTCCCCAGCGAGCCTGCCCTTGGCTTCGGTGGGTTGGCGGACGGTCGTGAGCTTGGGGCGGGTCCATTCGGCTTCGGGCTGGTCGTCGTAGCCGGCCACCGAGACCTGTCCGGGGACCTGAATCCCCATGGACTGCAGCGCATCGAGCACCCCGACGGCCATGATGTCGCTGAACGCGATGATGGCCGTTGGCAGGTCAGGCTCCGTCATGAGCGACAGCGTGGCGGTGTAGCCCCCAGCTCGAGTGCAAGTCGCCTCGACCAGGTGGATTCCCGAGGAATCAAGAGCCAGGTCGCACTCCTTCAACGCTCTTGACGCTCCGGCGAGTCGGCGACCGAGGGGGCCGCGATACCCGGTCCGGGGTTGGTCGGGGCCGGACTCGAACAGCAGGAACGTGATTCGTCGGTGTCCGAGGTCGACCAAGTGCTTCACGAGCTCGTACCCGCCAGTCTCGTCATCGGCCTCCACGCTGGGGACGTCGTCCGGCGGTTCTGAGTCGACCAGGACGAACGGGACACCCCGGCGGCGAAGCTCGGCAACCTCCCCACGGTCGGCCTCCAGACCCGTGACGACGAACCCGTCGACCGCGGCATACGGGATGACTTTGAGCATGGAGTTCCGCAGCGGCGGGCACAGCAGCAGGGTCATCCCCTCGCGTTCACAGACCTGACCCAGGCCGGTGAAGAACTGTGCGTAGTAAGGGTTCTGCATGACCTGGGCGATGTCCTGAGGAAGCAGAACCCCCAGCGTCCCGGTGCGGCCGGCCTTGAGCATGCGCGCGACCGGGTTGGCCGTGTAGCCCAGCTCGTCGGCCGCGGCGAGGATCCTGCCCCGGGTGGCCTCCGAGATGCGGCCGGGGTCGTTGTAGGCGAACGACACCGCGGTCCGCGAGACTCCGGCCAACCGTGCCACATCGGTGCTGGTGGCCCGTCCGATGTGATTCGTCCCCGGTCCGTTCCCGGTTGGCAGCATCGGTTCAGGAGTCGAGGGAGACAAGACGCACTCCCCTCGGCGGGACGACTACCCCAGCGCAGGCGACCGGCTGGCCTGTGATCAGCTCAGTCCCGGTCCGCGAGGTGAACCCGTCGACCGAGATCGTGGTCGGGGCACTGCCGCGGTTGGCCAGGACAAGGATCTGCTGGTCGGGGTGGGTGCGGTTTCGGACGATGGTGTTCTCGCTGGCCTGGATTGTCGCTTCGGTGCCGCGGCGCAGCGCAACGTTGTTCTTGCGCAAAGCAGCCAGGGTGGCGATCCAGGTCATCATGTCCATGTTCCACGTGGTCTGGTCCCAGTCCATGCAGGCGCGGCAGTCCGGGTCGTTGAAGCCGGTCATCCCGACCTCGTCGCCGTAGTAGACCATGGGCGCGCCCTCGGCGGTGAACATTAGGGCGAACGCGAGCTTGGCGGCCTCGACGTCGCCACCGCAATGGGTCAGGACGCGCTCGGTGTCGTGGCTGCCGAGCAGGTTCATCATCAGGCCCTTGGCCGCAGCGGGGATCTCAGTGTCGATGGCCGCCAACTCTGCGGCGAAGGTCTCGCCGCCGCCACGCCACTCCGAGACGAACTTCAAGATCGCGTCGCGCAGGCGGTAGTTCATGGCGGCGTCGGAGGTCGAGCCGTTGGTCCAGTCGGTGGCCCTCTCCCAGATCTCGGCCACGATGTACAGGTTGGGGTCGTAGCCCTTGACCACGGCGCGGAACTGCTGCCAGAAGCCGGGGTTGTCCAGCATGAAGGGCACGTCCAGGCGCCAGCCGTCGATCCCGGTGCTCATCCACTTGGAGGTGGCGTTGAACAGGTAGTCGCGCACCTCGGGGTTGTGGACGTTCAGCTTGGGCAGGTAGTGGCAGCCGCTGCAGGTCAGGTAGTTGGGTTCGGGCTGGGACTGCACCGGGAACCCGGCTACGGAGAACCAGTTGACGTATGGCGAGTCCTCCCCCCGGGCGACAACGTCGCGGAAGTACGGGTGCTGGTCACCGCAGTGGTTGAACACCGCGTCGAGCACAACCCGGATGTCTGCGGCGTGCGCGCTACCAAGGAAGGTCTCGAACGCGGCGTCGCCACCAAGGATCGGGTCGATGCGGTTGTAGTCCACGGCGTCATACCGGTGGTTGGTGGCGGCAGCGAAGACGGGTGTGAGGTAGAGGGCATTCACGCCCAGCTTCTGCACGTGCGGAAGGCGCCGGGTGATGCCGGCCAGGTCGCCGCCGAAGAAGTTGTCCCGGGTCGGGGGAGCGCCCCAGGGCTCCACCCCGGGCGGGTCGGTGCTGGGGTCGGCGTTGTCGAAGCGCTCGGGGAAGATCTGGTAGAAGATCGCGTCGCGGACCCAGTCCGGTCCCGGCAGCGGCGCCGGCTCAGCGCCGGGAGTGGTCTGGGTGGGGTCGGTGTTCACTCTTTGACTCCTGTCGATGCCAGCCCGCGGACCAGGCTGCGTTGTAAGTACATGAAGATGACGATCGCCGGGGTGGCCGCGATGACGGTGCCAGCCATCAAGTAGTTGGGGTAGGGACCGTATTTGTTGGTGAAGGCGGACAGTCCGAGCTGGATGGTGCGGTACTGGTCATCGCCGGTGACCAACAGCGGCCAGAGGAAGTCGTTCCAGGCGAACAGAAAGCTGAACACGGCGACGCTGGCCAACGCCGGTTTACACAGCGGGAGCAGGACCCGGACCAAGATCTGCATTCGGTTGGCGCCGTCAAGGCGGGCGGCTTCGTCGAGCTCGATGGGCAGGGACTTCATGAAGCCACGCAGGACGACGATGCCGAACACATCGGCCAGCCGCGGCAGGATCAGCGCGGCGTAGGAGTTGTACCAGCCGAACTTGATGATGAGGTCGAACGCAGGCAGCACCGTCAGAAACGCCGGCACGAGCATAGTGGCGACCAGACCGAGAAAGATCGCGTCACGGCCCGGGAACCGCAACCGCGCCAGCGCGTAAGCCGCGAGCGTGTCGCAGACCAGGTGGCCCAGCACGATCCCCACTGTCATCACGACGGAGTTGAGGTAGTAGAGCCCGAACGGTGCGGCCGTGACCGCCTTGGCGAAATTGTCCCACTCGAACTGAGCCGGAATCAGGTAGGGAGCCTGGTTCACCTTGTCGAGCGACTTCAGGCTGGTCGTGATCATCCAGGCGAACGGCGCCACCACCAAAAGGGACAGGGCAGCCAGCAGCACATGCCGTCCCATGGTCTGGGCTCGGGTCCTCACTGGTCTTCCCTCCCGCCGAGTCGCCACTGCATCCAGGTGAAGACGAACACGATCGCGAAGCCCGCGTAGGCGATCGTCGCGCCGTAGCCGAACTGTCCGGTGACGAACGCCGTGCGATACACCAGGAACCCGACCACCTCCGTGCCGCCCAGTGGGCCGCCCTTGGTCAGCTGGTAGACCAAGTCGAAGCTTTGGAAGGTGGTCACCAGCGCCTGCACCACGACGAAGAACGTCATCGGGCGCAGCAGCGGGAAGGTGATCCGACGCATCCGGTCCCACCCCGTCGCCCCGTCCATCGCCGCGGCCTCGTAGATCTGGGCCGGGATGGTCTGCAGAGCAGTCAGGTACAGGATCGTGTTGAGGCCAAGCTGTTTCCACAAGGTCAGCAGCGTCAGGCTCACCAAGGCCAGGTGCGGGTCGCCCAACCAGTTGGGTCCCCCCAAGCCGATCGCCGACAGCCCGGCGTTGACCGGACCGGAGACGTCGAACAGGTAGCGCCACACCGCGGCCGCCGCGATCGAGGAGGTCACCACCGGCAGGAAGAACGCCGTCCGGTAGACCGCCCGCCCGCGGAAGCCGGCATTGAGCAGGGACGCCGCTCCCAGACCGGTGACCACGCTCAGCGCGCATACCGCCACGGCATACAGCACGGTCACCAGCATCGAGTTCCCGAACGACGGGTCGTGGAGCAGCTTGGCGTAGTTGGCCAGGCCCACGAACTGGCGCTCGGGGCTGATCCCATCCCACGAGGTCAGCGACATCAGCCCCGTGGAGATCAGCGGGTACACCACGAACAAACCGATGACCACCGTGGCCGGGGCCAGGCACAGCGCCGCAGCCATGACCTCGCTCCTGTTGTACCGCCCGTTACGCCGATGCGCCGTGGTGGGCACGTCAACGGGCGCGGGCGCAGAGCCCTGCCTCGTCGACGTACCCACCACGGGCGACATCACTTCCCGGCGAGGATCGCGTTGACCTCGGTCTCGGCATCAGCCAGCGCAGCAGCGATGCTCTTGCCGTGCATCGCCTGCTCGACCTGCTTGGCGAACGCCAGCGAGACCTGCGGGTACAGCGGCGTCGCGGGACGGGCCTTGGCCGTGGGCAGTGCGTCCACGAACGGCTGCAGCTCCGGCAGGGACGTCGTGACGAAGTCCTTGTATCCCTGGCTGTCGGCGACCGACTTGCGCACCGGCAAGAACCCGGTCTTCTCACTCCACGACGTGCTCTGCGCGGGGTCGACGAACCAAGTCAGGAACCCGGCAGCGGCCTTCTGCTTGCTCGCGTCCTGCGCGAATACCACAGCCTGCTCGCCACCCATGTTCGTGGCAGGCTTGCCGTCGGCCGGGTACGGGATCTGGGCGACGCCGAAGTTGAACGGCGGCTTGGGCTTCCAGATGCCCGCCATCCACGAACCCTCCTGGGCCGAGACAGCCTTGCCCTTCTCGAACTCGCCCCACGGACCCAACGGGCTTGCCTTGGTCTTGACCATGTCGGCCCAGAACTGCAGCGCCTTGATGCCGGCGGCCGAGTTGAACGCCGCCTTGGTGTTGTCGGCGTTGAGGAACTCCCCGCCTGCCTGCCACAGCGAGACCTGGAAGTTCCAGGTGACACCCTCACCGTCGGTGCCAGGCTGGGTGAACAGCTCAAACGCGGGCTTGCCGGTCTTGGCCCGGATCTTCGCCGACGCCGCCGTCAGCTCCTCCCAGGTCTTCGGTGGGTTGGCCGGATCGATCCCTGCCGCCTTGAAGTCGTCCTTGTTGAACATCCACGCAAGAGTGTTTGCGGAGACGGGGATGGAGATTTGCTTGCCGCCCTGGGTGCCGAACTTCAGCATCTCGGGGTAGATGTCGGACCAGGTGCCGGCCGGGATGAGCCCCTTGATGTCGACTGCCTGACCGGTCTTGGCCATCCGAGGGACCGTCACCAGGTCGCCGATCACCACGTCGGGCAGCGTGCTGGACTGCGCCGCGGCCTGCAGCTTGATCAGCAGGTCCGAGCCGGGCACGTTGACGAGCTTGAGGGTCGTGTCCTTGTGGCTGGCCTCGTACGCCTTGGCCATAGCGCCGAAGGTGTCGCCGTTGTTGCCGTCCCAGTAGTGCCAAACGGTGACCTCGACCGGCCCCGCCGCCTTAGCCTTCGACCCCGTATTCGCGGTTGTGCCGCCGCACCCCGCAACCGTCATGGCGACCGCGGCCAACGCGACGCCGAGCTTGACCCGAACTGACCTGACCGCCATGGTTCCTCCGTTAGTTACACGAGTTAGTTACGGGGGAAGCAAACGCCCAAAACGGTCACGTGTCAATGGCCAAGCCGCAACTTTCTGCAACGCCGGCCTCAACGGAAAGTGTTCAGCTTGGTTGCCGTCGCCATCCGGGCCGCCGTTCGAGGGCGTCGATGACGTCCTGAAGTGCCTCGGCCAGGGCAGGCAGGTCACGGTCATACACCCGCCCGCTGTCCACCTGAGTGACGAGCTGGACCAGTGTCGCGGGCCACGCCGGGCCCTTGGGGACGGTGTTGATGGGCTCTTCCTGAACGACGGCGACGAGCCGGTCGACCTCCACAACCCGGTCGACGACCTGGACGGCGGCGCGCCCGGACGCGGCGGCACGGGTGAGTTCCCAGGCACGGTGACGGCACGAGGACGAGCACCACTTCGGCACCCGACCCCGCGTTGGGATGAGGATCAGTGACCCGCACCAGCCGCAGGCCAAGGTCTGTCCGCGACGACGTCGCGACTTCATTGGGCCGTCCTTCGGTGCCGACCTGCCCCCATCGTGGTGTTCGTGTCGCCCGTGTTCATGCGTGTGCTCCCGCATTTGTTTTGTGCCAACGACTTTAGCGGACGCCTCGGGTGCCAGACGTGTGCGAGATCGACTTGGCGGTTGGGAGGACAGGAGTGGGAACCAACGAGGGCTACGAATCGGTCGAAGTCAACGAGAGGACTGGCCTTCGTGAACCAGAGCAGTGGAGGCCGAGGCGGGTCGAGGATGTTGAGGCGTCGTACCGATCCCAACGTGCCTTCGGCGAACACCTGCTTGATGGCGACGATTCACGCGCTCACCCATCCCAGGACCGTCTTTCCGGCGACCACCGCCCCGGCGCCGTGGGCAGTGTCGTCATCAACGGGTCCGCCAGCTGGAACACGACGCCAAGGACGTCGCCAAACTGCACAGGAAGGCGGTCCTGCAACTGAAGTCGGTTGCGCCAAGTCAGCCATCGCACCTGACCCAGGGCGGCGTACCCCTCAAGCGCGGTGCTCAGCGGCTCGAGCTGTCGACCTCGGAAGTCAGCCACCTCGACGAGTGCCTCTCGCAGTTCCACAGCGTCCAGCGTGTGACGAGCAGCAAGGAGGAAAACATCGGCGAAGTCTCGCCATCGCGTGTTTGCCGTGCCTCGCTGAAGGGCGGTGACCAGCTTCTCGGCGAGGACCATGGTCACCGGATAACCCAGCAAGCTGATGCTGCCGCCGAGAAGCCGCGGCAAGGTCACCGTCTCCGGTCCGGGCCAGATCGGGTCGCCAACGTTGACATCAACGTGGAACGTCTCCCTCGCCGTCGCCAGCTGAGCCATAAGCGTCACCCGCACGCCGGAGTACTCATCCTCGTCACGGATGGTTTCCGTTCGCAAGTTGGAGACATCGAACCGAAGCCCGTCGGAGTCAGCCGGCGAAAGCACTTCCTGGGTGATCGAAGCGACGAGTTGCCCGATGCGTTCGATGTCCTTCGGCAGAGCCGTGGCGGCGAGGTCGACATCCGCAGTTGGTCGACGCAAGTCGTAGGCTGCGAGCAGTACACCGCCTTTGAGCACAAGGGAATCGGCGTGCGGAGAATTGGCGAGCCGCGCCAGGAATCCCTCCAGGGCATAGAGCCGCAGATACTCGGCACTGGTCCGGCCGTCTTTCTTCGCCAAGGCTCGCAGTCCGAGATAGGCGCGGCCTTCCACTGTCGAATTTGACGGGCGTGACCTGCCAGCCGGGCTCTCGCTCACTGAAGAACCTCCAGTGCCGCACGGATCGGAGACAGCGCGGCCGGGAAGTACTTGGCGGTCCTGAGGAGGTCGGCCGGTTCACTCCGCGCACGACGCAGCCAGCGCCGCAGAGCCTCGTATGCCGTGTCGCTGCCCAGCTGGCTGCGCATGCGAAAGGCATCGACGATGCTTCGTGGCGCGTCGAACAACCCGATGGACGTGTCGCGATCGATCCGAACCGAACCTCTGCCGACGTCGAAGGTGCCGGCGGCGAAGCTGTGCCAGTTAACGATGGCATCAACCTGAGGGCGCCAGGTGCCGCGGGGCAGCGCGATGTGGTGACCCAACGGGATCTCATCGGTGAGCTCGTGCCTGGCCAGCGCCGACGTCAAGCACAACGTGGCCATCGGTGCCCGCCCCGCGACCAGCAGCAGGTCCAGGTCAGCAAGCTCCGCGTCAGCCCGGCGATACACCCCGCGCCCGATGCTCTCGATCTCCCCAGAATCGCGCAACTGATAGACCGCGCGCTTGGAAAGGCCAACCGCACGAGCCTGGGCGTAGGAAAACGTCTCCGGCAACACTGCCTTCACACCAACACCTCCTTGGGACCAAACCTATACAGATGAACTCTGACTGTCAAGGATTGTTCCCATAGCCCGCGGGAACGTCATGGTGCCCCCGACCCCTCGTAGCCCGATTACGACATACGGGAACGAGGAGGAATCGCAATGGAGAAGCTGTTGTATCGAGTGACGGAGACCGCCCAGATGCTGGGCCTGAGTCGATCCAAGGTCTACGTCCTGATCCAGGCCGGCGTGCTGCCCTCGGTCTGGATCGACGGATCGCGTCGGATCAGGGCTGAGGACCTGCTCGCCTACGTCGCAGCCCTATCCAGGGCGGCGTAGTGGCCCGAGTCAAGGACGGGTTGGTCAAGCGCGGGTCGACATGGTCGTACGTCATCCGCGTCCCGGATCACTCCACCGGTCGCAGCAAACCTCTCTGGGTAGGCGGCTTCGCGACCGAGAGTGAGGCGAAGATCGCCCGCGACGAGGCCCGCTACCTCGCCAAGCGTGGAGAGCTGGTCGGGAAGAGCCAGGTAACCCTGGAGGCGTACCTCACAGGATGGCTTGAAGACCACGCCATGACGGTCAAGGCGAAGACCATCAGCGGGTATCGCGAGGTGCTCAAGGGGTACGTGAACCCGCGCATAGGCAGGATGAAGCTGCAACGCATCCAACCCGCCACGCTGACCAAGCTGTACCGCGAGCTCGCCGGGTCAGGAGGCAAGGGCGGTCGACCGCTCTCGCCCGGCACGATCCGTCAGGTTCATCGAGCCCTTCGCAAGGCGCTGAACGATGCGGTCGAGATCGACCGGCTGATCCCGAACAACCCCGCGCTTCGGACCAAGATCCCGAGGCTCAAGATGTCCGAACCGGGCCAGGTCTGGTCGATGGCCCACCTTCGGATCTTCCTGGCGTCGATCCGGACGCACCGGCTGTACGCCTTCTATCATCTGGCTGCATACACCGGCGCCCGTCGAGGCGAGCTGCTCGCACTGCGCTGGTCACAGATCGACCTTCGGGAGAGAACGGTCACGCTGATGGCCTCGACCGATGTGATCGACGGTGCACGGGTGACCGACACTCCTAAGAGTGGGCGGTCGCGCACCATCGGCATTGACGCGCAGACCGTTACGGTGCTGCTCGAGCACCGCCGGCAACAGGAGGAGCAGCAGGCCCGGCTGGGTGCGTCATGGGTCGACGCTGGCGACTACTTGTTCACCCGGGAGGACGGCCGGCAGCTATACCCGGACACGGTTACCCAGCTGATGAGCCGCTCTGTCCGCGACTACAACCAGCCGTGCCAAGCCGGTCGGCGCGGCAGCCCCCGCAAGACCCTGCCGGCCCCGGAGATCCTGCTCCCCCCGGCCCGCCTGCACGACTTGCGCCATCTCCATGCCACCACACTTCTCATGGCCGGTGAGCGGTGCATGTGGTGGCGAACCGGCTCGGACACTCAGACCCGGCAATCACCCTTCGGGTCTACGCCCACGTCATCAACGAGAGCTCACTCGGCCCCGCGGAGGCCTTCGCCAAGGCCGTCGCCGGGCTGGTCGACGAGCATGACCCGGACCATGATGAGTGATGCGACGCTTGGGCTGGACGAGTCCGCGCAGAGCAGTCAGCCAGATCGCTTCTTAGCTCGCTTGTTAGCAAAAGCGTTAGCAAGCTGCCGAAAAGAGCCTCGCCTGCGCAGCGCAAACAGGCCCGATATCGCGTTGACCTGCGGAAACACCGGAGCCGACGGGGGGACTCGAACCCCCAACCCCCTGTTTACAAGACAGGTGCGCTGCCAATTGCGCCACGTCGGCGAACCACCAGCACGAAGTTGCCTCAGCGGCAGGCGGGACGGCGAAATCGTACCCGCTCTGGGCCTGGCCCCGAGAAGCGTGATCACACCGGGGTGCCGTGTCAACCGGACCAGGGCGCCAGAAGCGTCGCCGGACGACCTCAGCCTCAGCGCCCGAGGTTGAAGAGCGAGATGCCCGGGAACTGGCCCGCAGCCCAGGGCCACCAGTTCGGCTGGCCGAGCTGCAGCCACGCCCAAACGCCGAGCCCGGCACCTGTCAGGAGGAACGTGGTCACGCTGACGCCAGTCGCCACCTTGCCCGGCACCAAACCACGCACCAGGCTCCGGGAGCCGCGCCGCAGGGATGCCCCACCGGGTCCCCACCAGCTCATCATCAGGCCAAGGAATCCACCCACGACCAGGGGCAGGGACCGATCGGGCTGGGGGTCACCGCCGGACACGGCCACGATCGCCAGAGCGGCCGAGAAGGTCGAGGCGATCGCGACGGCCGCGGGGAGCAGCAGAGCGATGATGGTTGCGATGGCCGAGCTGACCACGTGCCACGGGCTGGCCAGGACCGCCAGCGGTACGTCCCGGCGTCGCCGTCCGCTCTCGTGGCGCCGCAGCACGATCGACGTCACCGAGCGGTCGGCAAAACGGGCACACCAGGACCAAAAGATGATCAGCCCGATGGCGACCACGGGCCAGGTCGCAGCGGCACCGAGCACTCCCACCATCAGGGCGAGCAGTGTCCCGACGCGGGGCGGCCGGCCGATGCGGGGGTCCGGCTCACCCGGCTCGCGCTCCCATGCCGCATCCCAGTCGGACTGCTCCTCAGGGTCCGGCTCCAGGCCGGCTGGCCAGTTCTGCTCAACGGCATCCACCTGGCCCTGCTCGAAAGCCTGCGTGGAGAAAAGCAGTGGGGGCAAGGGGCCGACGACGGGGACGGCGACCGTGGAAGGCGCGCCAGCGGCATACCTGTCCAGGGCTTCGACGATCTCGTCGGCGTGCGGGCGACCTGCCGGGTCCGGCGACAGTGCGGCCGCAAGCAACGGCGCCAGGCGTGGGTCAACCCCAGACAGATCCGCCTGGCCACGGCGGACACGGTCAAGGACCACAGCCATAGGGCCCCGTCCGAATGGCGGAGCACCGGAGGCGGCGAAGGCGAGCGTGGCCGCCCAGCCCCACCAGTCCGTGGCCTCGGTGACCGATGCGCCCTCGACGACCTCGGGCGAGAGATAGCCCGGCGTCCCCATCACCAGCCCGGTCATCGTCAACCGGATGTCGTCGGCGACGTGCGCGATACCGAAGTCGATGACGACCGGTTCCCCATCAAGGAGAAGGACATTCGCAGGTTTGAGATCCCGGTGGATGACGCCGGCAGCATGGATCGCGTGCAGCGCATCAGTGAGCCCACGACCCAGCCGCAGCAGGGCGTCGCCCTTCAGCGGCCCGTTCTCGGCCACGACCCGGTCGAGCGCGGGACCGGGTACGTACCTCGTGACGATGTAGGGCCGGAGCCCCTCGGTGTCGGCATCGAGAATCGCCGCCACCCGGGCATCCTGCACGCGGGCCAGCGTCTGGACCTCTCTCGCCAGGCGACTGCGCGCCTCACTGTCGTGGGCGACATGCTCGCGCAGGACCTTGATGGCCACGGCCCGCCCCGACTCGGCCAGGGCCAGGTGGACGACGCCCATGCCACCCTCGCCGAGCTGTTCGATCAGCCGGTAGGGGCCGATCCACTCACCAGCTGCAGGCACGACCGGGGTCGCCTCGTCGTCGCGCCACAGCCCCGCCGTCATGGCCCTACGGTATGCCGCGATGGCGGATTTCCAGCGTAGGCGGGCGCGCTGCGCGGGCTACTCCTTGGAAGTCGGGGGGCTACTGCTGGATGTAGCCGACCAGATGGTCACGCTCGGTCTTGAGGTCGTCGATGCGCGACTTGACGACGTCTCCGATGCTCACGATTGCGTGGAGCTTGCCGTCGACCACGACGGGAACGTGGCGGATCCGGCGCTCGGTCATCGTCCGGGCCAGATCCTCGATGTCTTCGTCGGGGCTGCAGGTCTGGACATCGCTGGTCATGATCGACGCGACGGTCTGCGCGAGCAGGCCCGCGCCGGCGGTGTGCAGGTTGCGCACGACGTCCCGCTCGCTGACGATGCCTGACACCGTTGAGCCGTCGTCACTGACCACGACCGCACCTATCCGGTGCTCATCCAGGATCTCGAGGAGCCGCTGAACGGTCGCGTCTGAGGTGACGGTCACTACCAGGTCGCCTTTATGGCGGATCACGTGTGAGATGCGCATGACATGACCGTAGCCCCCGCGAATGCCCTCGTGCCAGCCGACAGCCGAAGTGGCCGGTGGTACCTGACCCGGGTCACCGTAGGCTGGCCCCATCCCTCGAGTCAGGAGCTGATGCCGCGTGACCGCCGCTGTACAAAGGTTCGACCTGGTGGTTGCCGCAAACCGCCTCCCCGTCGACCGGGTGGTCAATGATCGCGGCGAGAACACCTGGCAACGCAGCCCGGGCGGGCTGGTGACCGCCATGGAGTCGGTCATGCGCGGTCGCGACGCCGCGTGGGTGGGATGGGCCGGCGAGCCGGGCCCGGCACCCGAACCGTTCAGCGACGAGGGGATCTTCCTGAAGCCGGTGAGCCTGTCGCACGACGAGATCGAGGAGTACTACGAGGGTTTCAGCAACGACACCCTCTGGCCGATCTACCACGACGTCATCGTCCCGCCGACCTTCCACCGCATGTGGTGGAACACCTACAAGACTGTCAACCAGCGCTTCGCCGAGGCCGTCGTCGAGGTGTCCGCTCCGGGCGCCACGGTCTGGGTGCACGACTACCAGCTGCAGCTCGTTCCGGCGATGGTGAGGGCGATCCGGCCCGACGTGCGGATCGGCTGGTTCAACCACATTCCGTTCCCGCCGGTCGAGCTGTTCTCGCAGCTGCCGTGGCGACGGGCCCTGGTTGAGGGTCTGCTGGGCGCGGACTACCTCGGCTTCCAGCGCACTGCCGACGCCGAGAACTTCCTGCGCACCTGCCGACGGCTGCTCGGCATGACCACCCGGGGCGACACGGTGACGTTCCGCCGGACCGACAGCGGGATGGACGGTGACGAGGAGTCCCGCAGGACCGAACGCACGGTCCGGGCCAGCTCGATCCCCATCTCGGTGGACTTCCAAGGGCTCCAGGCGCTGGCACACACACCTGAGGTCATCGCCCGGGCCGCCCAGATCCGCCAGTCGCTGGGCAGCCCTAAGACGCTGTTGCTCGGCGTCGACCGCCTCGACTACACCAAGGGCATCGGCCACCGGCTCAAGGCTTACGAGGAGCTGTTGCGGGACAAGGCGATTGACGCGTCCCACACGACCCTGGTTCAGGTGGCGTCGCCGAGCCGCGAGCGGGTCGAGACCTACCGACAGCTCCGCACGGAGGTCGAAGGAACGGTGGGCCGAATCAACGGGGAGTTCTCCGCGCTCGGCCACCCGGCCGTGCACTACCTGCACCAGTCGTACCCACGCTCGGAGATGGCAGCGCTGTACCGCGCCGCCGACGTCATGCTCGTGACTCCCCTGCGCGACGGCATGAACCTGGTCGCCAAGGAGTACGTCAGCTGCCGCCCCGACCTCGGTGGCGCGCTCGTCCTCAGCGAGTTCGCCGGGGCGTGGAACGAGCTACGGCAGGCCTTTGTCTGCAACCCTCACGACATCGAAGGGCTCAAGCAGACGATCATGTCCGCGATCAATGCCCCCGCCGACCAACGACGCCGACGGATGAAGGCTCTCCGCCGGCGGGTGGCCGACCATGATGTGCAGCGTTGGGCATCGCGCTACCTCGAGGCCATGGCAGTTGCTCCGAACAGGCCTGAACGACCCGAGCGACACCTTCAGGGCCGCCTGCGATGAGCGAGCTGCCCGGCGCCCTCGGCGTCGCCCTCGAGGCCTTTGTCCAGCGACCCAGGATCCTCGTCGGCGTCGACTTCGACGGCACCCTGGCCCCGTTCGCCACCAACCCCAGGGATGCACGCGCCGCGCCGGGGGCCCTGGACAGCCTGTATTCCGCAGCCTCCCTCCCGGGAGTCACCGTCGCCGTGGTCTCCGGCCGGGACCTAACGACGCTTCGGACGTTGACCGGGATCCCACGCAAGTCACCGATCGTCCTGATCGGCAGTCATGGTGGCCAGTCCAGCCTGGACGAGGTCGCCGGCTCGGTCGGGCTCAACCGGGAGGCCACCACCCGACTTGCCGCTGCCCGCGCCGATCTGGAGGAGGTCGCCCTCGCCCACCCCGGCACCAGGATCGAGTCGAAGACCGGCGCCGTCGCGCTCCACACACGGGGGGTGGACCCTTCCGTTGGTGCGGCGGCACTGGCCGCCGCGCTGGCACTGTCGACACGGCATACGGGGGTGTTGGTCATCCCTGGCAAGCAGGTCGTCGAGCTCAGCGTCGTGCAGGCCAACAAGGGCCTCGCGCTCCTGGCCCTTGCCGCCGCCCGGACGGCCGATGCGACCGCCTACTTCGGGGATGACCTGACGGACGAGGCGGCCTTCGCGGCCCTGGACCCGGCGTCGGGTGATGTGACCGTGAAGGTGGGCGAGGGCAAGACGCTCGCCGCCTATCGGCTCGGGAGTGTCGAGGACGTCGTCGCGGCACTGGCGTTCGTGGTGAGAATGCGTCAGTCGCCCTCTCGTGACTAGCGACCGGCCGCTGTTCGGCATGGGCCGGTGGAGCTGCGCACGATCAGCTCCGGCCTGAACACATACTCCGCCCGGGGCGCGGGGACTCCGGCGATCTCGTCGAGCAGCGCGCGCACGGCCGCCTCACTCATCGCCTTCACGCTCTGTCGCACCGTGGTCAACGGCGGGTCGGTGAACGCTATGAGGACGGAGTCGTCATAGCCCACGACCGAGATGTCCTCGGGCACACTGAGCCCCAGGGCACGGGCGGCGCGAATGGCACCAAGTGCCATCAGGTCCGAGCCGCAGACGATTGCGGTGGCGCCCTTGGCGATGAGCTCCCTGGCCGCCACCTCGCCCCCCTCGACGGTGAACAGCGTTCTCTCGATGAGGTGCTCGACATCGTCACGGCCGAGCAGCTCTCGCATGGAGTGGCGGAAACCGACGATCTTGCGGACCACGGGCACGAACCGGTCAGGGCCGACGGCGAGACCGATGTCGACGTGGCCCAGGTTCACCAGATGGCCCAGAGCAAGTGCCATCGAGGCCACGTCGTCGTTGGAGATGAACGGCGCGTCGATGCCCTCGCTGTACCCGTTGACCAGGACGATCGGCAGGCCGCGCTCGCGCAGCGAGATGTAGCGCTGGGGGTCGGCCAGGGTGTCGGCGTGCAGGCCGCTGACGTAGATGATGCCGGCGACGTTGCGGTCCAACAGCATCCGGACGTAGTCGTCCTCGTGCATCCCCCCCGCGGTCTGGGTGCACAGCACCGGCGTGTACCCGTGCCGCGCGAGCGCAGTCTCGATGACCTGCGCGAAGGCCGGGAAGATCGGGTTGGTCAGCTCCGGGGTGACCAGGCCGACGAGCCCGGCACTGCTTGGCCGCAACCGGCTCGGACGGTCGTAGCCGAGCAGGTCCAGGGCCGTGAGGACGGAGTGGCGCGTCTTTTCGGCGACACCGGGCTTGCCGTTGAGGACACGGCTGACCGTCGCCTCGCTGACCTTGGCGTGTTCGGCGATGTCTGCCAATCGCGCTCTCATGAGGCATCACTCTAGTGCTCCAGCCCCCATTCTTTGCAAGATCTTTCTGAAAGTCCTTCCAATCGTCTGCAAAATCTTGCTAAAGTCCGAGGCGCAGGTTCGCGACCCGGTGGCGTCCAGTCACGTGTCACCTTCACTTCCAAGGAGTCTTCATCATGCGCCGTATGACCGGCAGCTTTGCCCTCGTTCCCATCCTGGCTCTGACCCTCGCTGCGTGCGGCGGCACCAACACTCCCGCCGAGCCCAAGGCCACCGCGAGCTCGACCACCGCAAACCCCGCCGACGTCAAGGGCGAGCTGACCTGGTGGGACACCTCTGACGCCACCAACGAGGCGCCGACCTACAAGAAGCTCATCGCCAAGTTCAACGAGACCTACCCCAACGTCAAGATCAGCTACCAGTCGGTCCCGTTCGGCGAAGCCCAGAACAAGTTCAAGACCGCTGCAGCAGCCAAGTCCGGCGCCCCCGACATCCTGCGCGCCGAAGTGGCATGGGTGCCCGAGTTCGCCTCTCTCGGTTACCTTTACGCGCTCGACGACACCGAGCTGGTCAAGGACCAGGCAGACTTCCTCGAGACGCCGGTCAGCTCGACCAAGTTCGAGGGCAAGACGTATGGCGTGCCGCAGGTCACCGACTCCCTGGCCCTGATGTACAACAAGAAGCTGTTCACAGCCGCCGGGGTCGAGGTCCCCAAGACGTGGGCCGAGATGAAGGCTGCCGCCGCCACGATCAAGACCAAGACCGGCAAGGACGGCGCGTTCATCAACCCCGCCGGCTACTTCATGCTGCCCTTCATCTACGGCGAGGGCGGCGACCTGCTGAACGCCGCTGACAAGAAGATCACTGTCAACGACCCCGCAGCGGTTGCCGGTGCCGCCCTGGCAGCCCAGATGGTCAAGGCCCCAGGCATCGTGAAACCCCCGGCCACGGACGCCTACACGGCGATGATGAGCGGCTTCACCGCCGGCAACACCGCCATGATCATCAACGGGCCCTGGGAGGTCAACAGCATCAAGAAGG
>JANOHS010000181.1:0-1860 GCA_031406655.1 Micrococcales bacterium | reverse complement strand
GCATCGAAGACGTCTTGGCGGATGAGCATCCCGGAGGTGTTGACGCCCAGCACGTCGCTGCGGTGGTCGTGCTGGCCCTGGTCGGGCTCGCCCCTCGCGGGACCTCCCGAGCGGGCGCCCGAGCGGGTGACCTCCTGCCCGACCTCGAGCAGACGAGAAGGGTCGTCCCAGGTGGTGAGCTTGGGGCCGGCCACCCCCACCGACGGGGACCGGATGGCCGCGTCGAGCAGATGGGCCAGGGCGTCGGGCGCGGCCGCGCTGTCGTCGTGGAGCAGCCAGAGCCAGTCGGCGCCCGGCGCACCGGACCAGGCAGAGCTGACCGAGAGGTGCTCGACCGCCCGGGCGACCGCCTCACCAAAGGTGCTCCCACGCTCGGTGGTGATCACCTCGAGCCGGCCGATGGCCTCGCGGACCAGGAGGTGCCGGGCCACGATCGCCAGGCTGCTGTCGGTCGAACCGGTGTCGATGATGACCAGCCGGTCGGGCGGTCGGTGCTGCTGCGCGAGCCCGTCCAGGCAGTCGCCCAGCCACCGCGCGCCGTCGTGGACGACGAGCACCGCGACGACGCTGACGGGTCGAGGAGCCGCACGCGTCACGCCCGGCTCACGGGGTGGCGAGGGATCATGGCTCAGGACGTGCGGCGGGGCAATCGTCATCAGATCAGTGACGGCCCAACCGGGTCGGCACAGCCACTAAACCGCGAACTTCTTGAGCTTGCGGCGTTCGCGCTCGGAAAGCCCGCCCCAGATGCCGAACCGCTCATCGTGGGCAAGTGCATACTCCAGGCACTCGCCACGGACGTCGCAGCCCACGCAGACCTTCTTGGCCTCACGCGTGGAGCCGCCCTTCTCGGGGAAGAACGCCTCCGGATCCGTCTGGGCGCACAGCGCGCGCTCCTGCCAGGACAGCTCGCCCTCACCCTCGATGGCGTCGCTCAGCTCGAAATTCGTGACCAGCTGTAGCTCCTGCATGGCCCCTCCTCGACCCAACCATTGACCAGCACTGGCATTGACCTGACTTGACATGACGTGACTTGACCTGACTTGACTTGACTTGACCAGCGGACGACCGACTTGACCCTTGCGGGTAAATGACAACAGTGAAATTACACGCGTGTCAGATGGGGTAAGTCAAGCGGAACTCTGATATTCATCCGTTCGGCCGTGCCACATACAAACGCAAAACGCCCATTGGTCCCATCCAGCACCATCGCGGACCCCGATCCACCCCCGGATCGGGTCCTGGCAGACTGCGGCCATGCGCATCACCGCCCTGACCGGTGGAGTCGGCGGAGCCCGCTTCCTGCGTGGGCTGCGGGCCCACCTCGACCGCACGCCGGCCTTGTCCGACTCCACGATCACGGTGATCGGCAACACCGGCGACGACATCTCCTTGTTCGGGCTGCGCGTCTGTCCCGACCTCGACACCGTCATGTACACCCTCGGCGGCGGAGTCCACGAGGAGCAGGGCTGGGGCCGCGCCGGCGAGACGCACGCGGTCCAGGGTGAGCTCGCGGCATACGGGGCGGTGCCTCAGTGGTTCGGCCTGGGCGACCGGGACTTCGCCACCCACATCGCGCGCAGCCAGTGGCTGGGGCAGGGCCTGTCCCTCTCGGAGGTGACCGTGCGGCTGTCCGCGCGCTGGGGGCTGCCCGGCCAGGGCGTGACGTTGCTGCCGATGTCCGACTCCCCCGTCGAGACCCACGTCGTGATCGACGAGGGACAGGGGCCGCGCGCCGTCCACTTCCAGGAGTGGTGGGTCCGCCTGCGTGCCGCCGTCCCGGCACAGAAGTTCGTCGCCGTGGGCATGGACCGCGCCGCCGCCGCACCGGGGGTGCTGGAGTCCATCCGCGGTGCCGAC
>JANOHS010000180.1:0-7994 GCA_031406655.1 Micrococcales bacterium | reverse complement strand
CCGTCACCGACCACCACGACGGTGTCGCCCTCCTGGACCTTGGCGGCCATCGCGGCGTGCCAGCCGGTGCCCATGACGTCGGACAGCGCCAGTAGGGACGGGACCATCGCCTCGTCAGGGGTCTCGCGCGTCGCGACCAGGGTGCCGTCGGCCAGGGGGACCCGGACGTACTCACCCTGACCTCCGTCGGCCATCAGCCCGTCCCGATCCGGCCCGCCCCAGAAACCGCCTGTCGAGCACGCCGACTGGATCCCGACCCGGCAGTGCGGGCAGGTGTTGTCGGAGTACATGAAGGGCGCGATGACGAAGTCGCCCCTGCGCAGCGAGCGGACGTCCGAGCCGACCTCCTGGACGATGCCGACGAACTCGTGGCCGATCCGGAACGGCTCCTTGATCGGGTTGTCACCGCGGTAGAACCAGAGGTCCGAGCCGCAGACGCAAGCGGCGACAACCCTCACGATCGCGTCGGTGGGCTTCTGGATGCTCGGGTCCGGCTGGTCTTCGAGCCGGACATCGCGAGCAGCGTGGATCATCGTCGCCTTCATGGACCCAACCCTAGATCGGTCATGAGGACCGAGATGCCACGATGAGGTCATGCCCCCCCGTCGCCGTATCCCGCAGGCCGAGGGTTTGCAGGCACTTCGGGTATGGCGCGCCGATCCGTCCGCGGCCCCGCCGGCAACGGTTGCCACGGCAGTTCGCTTCACCCTCGAGGAGCTCGCTTCGCGCGCACCCGGGCGGACGCTGGAGGTCCGCGTGCCGCCATACGGTGCGGTGCAATGCGTCGAAGGGCCGCGGCACAGCCGTGGCACCCCGCCCAACGTGATCGAGACAGACGCCCGGACCTGGTTGGATCTGGTTACGGGACAGCAGGATTGGGCCACTGCAGTGGCTGGTGGCACCCTGCGTGCCAGCGGTCTCCGGGCGACCTTGGCCGCCTTTCTGCCACTTGTCCCGGACTAGGCTGGCGACATGCGCTTCGGACTGACGATCCTGCCCGAGCACCGCTGGGCCGACGCGGCCCCGATGTGGCGTCGGGCCGAAGAGCTCGGCTTCGACCACGCGTGGACCTACGACCATCTGGTCTGGGGCGGACTGCCCGACTCGCCGTGGTACGGCACGACGCCCACGCTGACCGCGGCCGCGATGGTTACCTCGAGGATCCGGCTCGGCACGTTCGTCACGTCGCCGAACTACCGCCACCCGGTGACCTTCATGCGCGACCTGCTGGCGCTGGACGACATCTCGGGAGGCCGGCTGATCTGCGGCATCGGCGCCGGCGGCGACGTCGACAACGCCCTCCTCGGAGGTGGGCTGCTGACCCCCAGGCAGCGTGTCGACCGGCTCCACGAGTTCACCATGCTGCTGGACCGGCTGCTCACGACCGACCACGTCACTCACGAGGGCACCTACTTCTCGGCGGTCGACGCCCGCACACTGCCCGGCCCGGTCCAGCGACCGCGGATCCCGTTCGTCGTGGCTGCCAACGGCCCTCGTTCGCTGCGTATCGCCGTCGAGCTCGGCGCGGGCTGGATGACCACCGGCCCCGAGGTCGAGACGATGGAGAAGTGGTGGACAGCGCTGGCCACGCTGGGCGGGCGGCTCGACGAGACGCTGGGCAAGGCTGGCCGCGACCCGTCGACCTTCGGGCGTTACCTCAACCTCGACTCGTCCCCGCGCTTCAGCCTCTCGAGTGTGGGGACGTTCGAGGAGATGGTGGGCCGAGCTGGTGAGCTGGGCTTCACCGATCTCATCACCCACTGGCCCCGCCCTGATGGTCCGTATGCCGGAAACGTCGGTGTGCTGGAGACCGTCGCCTCTGAGGTCATCCCCCGATACCAAACCTAGGGATTGTGCGGTCCCAAACCCCCCAAACCTAGGGATTGTGCGGGTTCAGACTCCGCAAACCTAGGGATTGTGCGGGTTCAGCTCTCGCGCAGATTCCCTAGGTTTGGCCCCTCATGACCGACACGGTCCCTAGGTTTGCCAACTCCCGGCCGGCACCGTCCCTAGGTTTGCGGTCAGGCGAAGGTGACGAGCGCGACCGGGGGGAGGGTTGGTGTGTCTGCTCCGCCGACTGGCTCTACGGTGATGCCGACACCGGCCGCAGTGGCCGCATCGCCATCCAGGAGAACGGTGTTCGACGGCCCCTTCGGCATGAATCCGGCCTTGACCATTGCCGAGCCCTGTTGGAGCCAGAGCTGATAGACCTTTCCTTCGGGGGCGGGGGGCATGTTGGCTGTGACGATGACGGCCTTCTTCAGACTGGCCGAGCGAACGATCGTCGCGGTGGCGTCGCCGACCTTCGCTTCGATCCGCTGGGCGTCCCTGGCCTGCAACACCTGCTGCGTGGCCGTCAGCTGCACGGTGCTCGTCTCGGAGGACCAGGGGTGCCACACGAGACCGCCGGTGGCCAGGACGGCGGCGGCGGCCACACCAACCAGCCACGTCCGAAGTGGTGCTCGACGTGATCGTTCGGCGCGCTTGGACTCCAGGCTGGCGGGTGCCGCGGGTGCCACTGGCGCGGGCGGAGGAAGCGGGACAGACGGTGCGGCAGTGGCCGCGGCCGACGCGGGGGCGGGCACTTGGTCAGGGGTCACCTGGGGAGGCAGCGGGCGTACGGAGCTGATCTCGCGCAATACCGCTTCGCGCAGCGAGGCTGGGGGAGATGCGAGGGTCACCGAGGACATCTCGGCGGCGGCGGCGCGCAGGCTCGCCACCTCGTTTCGGCACTCGGAACAGCCAGCCAGGTGGGCCTCGAAGCGAGCGCGTTCGACGTCATCGACGGCGTCGACGGCGAAGGCCCCCGACAACGCGTGGATGTCGTCCTCCGTCCTCGATTGGCCGAGGAACTCGTTGTCGCTCATGTCTCCAGTCCTAGCGTGTCGCGCATTCGGATCAGCCCGTCGCGGATGCGAGTCTTGGCTGTCCCGAGCGGAAGTTCAAGCATGGCAGCCACCTCGCGATGGGTGTAGCCGCCGAAGTAGGCAAGCTCGAGCGCGCCGCGTTGGGCCTGGGTCAAGGTGTCGAGCGCCTTGCGGACCCGTTGTGCGTCCAGGTTGCGGTGGGCATCCTCCACGGTCTGGTCGAATGGTGCGGCCTGGGCACGGGCTTCATGTGCCGTGTCTCTGCGTCGCGCTGCCTCAGCTGACCGCACCCGATCCACCGCCTTTCGGTGCCCGATGGTCATCAGCCAGCTCATGGCGCTGCCGCGATCGGGGTCGAACCTGGCACTGTTGCGCCAGATGTCGAGGTAGGCGTCCTGGGAGACCTCTTCGGCTTGGGCCGGATCCCGCACGATGCGTTGGACCAGACCGAACAACCGCGCTGTTGTCGCGTCATACAGCTTCGCGAACGCAGCCTCATCGCCCAGAGAGCACGCCTTGAGGAGCTCAGCGAGCTCCACGTTGGCCGAAGGCGCACTGGTCCCCGAGGCGGAGGCGAGCTCGCCCTCGGGGACCACACTCATGTGAGACATGATGCGCTATCGGCCGGGTCGTTGGATATCAGGACGGGAGCAGGACGCCGTCGACGATGTAGACCGTGGCGTTCGCCGTGGGCACGTTGCCGCAGATGATGTTGTTCCCGCCGTTGACCTTGAAGGTCTCACCAGAGCCCGTGACCTTGAGCGTTCCGCCCTCCAGGGTCTTGTGGTCACCCGCGAGCATGTCGGGGGTGATCTTGCCCTGGACCACGTGGTTGGTCAGGATCTTGGTGAGCAGACCCTTGGGGTCGGCCAGAGCCGCTTTGAGGGCTGCCGGCGGCAGCTTGGCGAACGCCGAGTCGACCGGTGCGAAGACGGTGATGTCCGGGGTCGTGTTCAGGGTGTCGCCCAGACCAGCGGCACCAACGGCAGAGACCAGGGTGGTCAAGAGCGGGTTGTTGCTGGCGGCGGTGGCAACCGGGTCGGTAGCCATGCCGTTGAAGCTGCCCTTGCCGTCTTTCGGCACGGCTGCGCAGCCGGAGCCGAAGACGGCGGCGGACGCGTCCGACATAGGAGCTTCGGTGGTCTCAGGAGCTGGAGCGCTGGCCGAAGCGGCAGGCGCGTCGGCCGCCGTGGTGTCGGAGCTGCCACAGGCGGCGAGGCCCAGGGGGAGGGCGAAGGCAATTGCTGCGACGATGCCGCGGTTACGGACGTTCATGGTGTTCTCCTTGTTGGGTGAGGTGTTTGCTTGTGGCTTGTACTGGTGATTCGGAGCCTGCGCCGGTGCGGATTGCCTTTTGCGACAATCACTTCGACGTCCCTTTACGTGACGAACACGACAACCTCCTGGATGCCGCTGGAGCCGTTGGGGAATGGCTTTGCCCGTTGGGACAGCTGCAGGACGCCCTTGCGATCACTGGCGCGCACCTTCAGTGCGTGGCGGCCGGGGGTGGCGTTCCAGGGCAGGTACCACTGACGCCAGTAGTCGATGCCGACGTCGGGGCCGAGCTTGGTCTTCTCCCACGGGCCGCCGTCGATGCTGACCTCGACGGCTCCGATGCCGATGCGCTGAGCCCACGCGACGCCGCCGATGGCCGTCATACCGGCCTTGATCGTCGACAGCGGCCGGGGCGTGTCGACCCGAGAGGACATCTTGATGGGCGCATCGGTGGCCCAGTCACGTTCGGTCCAGTAGGCCACGTCCTTGGCGTACGTCGTGGCGGTCAGCTTCGCCAACCACTTGGTCGCACTGACGAATCCATACAGACCCGGGATGACGATCCGTGCCGGAAACCCGTGAACGGCAGGCAGCGGTTGGCCGTTCATGCCGACTGCGATCATTGCGTCTCGCCCGTCGCGGACGACCTCCATGGGCGTGCCGATCCGGAATCCGTCGACAGCGGTGCTGAGCAGCTGGTCAGCGCCGGACGGAACACCGACCCGATCGAGCAGGTCGGCAAGGCGAACACCCTGCCAGCGAGCCCCCCCGACGTAGCCGCCGCCGACCTCGTTGCTGACACAGGTAAGCGTGATGTCCCGCTCGATCATCGGCATCGCCATGAGCTCGCGATAGCTGAGGGTCATCGGCCGCTCGACCATGCCGTTGATCTCGAGCTGCCAGCGATCGGCGTTGACGCGAGGCACTGTCAGATTGGTGTCCACCCGGTAGAACGCGCCGTTGCTTGTCCGTAACGGCGTGATGCCACGCACCTGGCCCTCGGCCCCCTTGGGGAAGGCGCCAGCAGCGTCGGCCGGGGTGGGGAGCTTGCCCTGCGGGCCGGTGTCTGCCGAGGACAGGTTCTGCCCGAATGCGGCGGCGCCGGCAGCCCCCACCGTGACCGCGGCGGCGCCGATCAGGAACTGTCGCCGGCCGTCGTGCGAGGTGGGGTATGCCGTCGCCGGCAGCTCGCCCGCCGTGTCGCCGCTCGTCGCGGGCTCGCTTCCCGCCACGATGCGGCGCAGACCCAGCAGGATCGCGACGCCGACGACTGCGGAGACGATGCCGGGAATGGCGTCCGAGGGCGCCGACACGGGTCGCGTGACGGCCGCCGCTGTGGCCAGACCGGTCAGCAGCACGATGAACCCGACACCCAGCCAGACCCGGCGACGGGACAGCGCGCCGGCGATGGCGGCGGCAACGAGGGTGACCAGCGTGACGGTGGCTAGCAGGATCGGCTTGTCGGCCGTGCCGAACTGGGCCACGGCGAACTCCTTGACGGGCGTCGGCGTGGCGTCGATGACCACCGAGCCGACGGCGAGCACCGGTGAGGCGGCTGGGTTGGTCAGTCCGGCGACAAGGTGGGCGGACGCGATACCTGCGAGGGCTGCGAGTACGCCCGTCGACGCGTAGGCGAGGGTCTGTGGCATTGGTAGGAGTGCGGTCAGCTTGCCCATATCAAGCATTCGGAGCGGAACGGGCAGGCGGATGGCACGCACCGTCCCGAGGTTTGGCGACAGAGGGAGCGCACCGTCCCTAGGTTTGGCAGCCGTTGGCATGCACCGTCCCTAGGTTTGCGAATATGTTGGGGTCCGTGAGCCAGCATCCCCGCGCGCCGAACTTCCTGGCGTTCCTGATCACTGGCGGTCTGCTCGGTCTGCTCATCGGATTCCTCGTGAGCGTTTTCGGCCCGGCAGCCGACCGTTATGACGCATCAGCGGCGCTGGGCTTCCTCGGGCTGATCTGCGCCGGACTTGGCGCGCTGGTCGGGGGCGTCATAGCCGTCCTGCTGGACAGACGACCGTGAGCCCGACGGCCCACGGGCTGTGGAACACTGACCACGTGGCACGCGGCGATGGGCGACTGACTCATGACCTCCTACCCGGCGAGAAGGCTCCCCAGGACGCATGCGGGGTCTTCGGAGTCTGGGCCCCGGGCGAGGACGTAGCCAAGCTGACCTACTTCGGGCTCTACGCGCTGCAGCACCGGGGTCAGGAGTCGGCCGGCATCGCGGCCAGCGACGGTCATCGGCTGCTGGTCTACAAGGACATGGGTCTGGTCTCGCAGGTCTTCGACGAAGCCAGCCTGGGCTCGCTGAAGGGCCACCTGGCCATCGGTCACTGCCGCTACTCGACCACCGGCGGCAGCACGTGGGAGAACGCCCAGCCGACCCTCGGCGGCACCGACGACGCCACCGTGGCACTGGCCCACAACGGCAACCTCACCAACGCCGGCGAGCTGCGTGACCTGCTGCTCGAGCGCCACGGCGACGCGTTCGCCGGCCAGCTCGGCGGCGAGCTGCATCGCGGCAACACCACCGACACCGCACTGGTCACGGCCCTGCTGGCCGATGACCCGGACCGCAGCCTCGAGGCCACCGCCCTTGACGTGCTGGCCAGGCTCAAGGGCGCCTTCTGTTTCGTCTTCATGGACGAACAGACGCTGTATGCTGCCCGCGACCCCCAGGGCATCCGCCCCCTGGTTCTCGGCCGCCTCGAGAGCGGCTGGGTTGTGGCCAGCGAGTCCGCGGCGCTCGCCACGGTTGGTGCCAGCATGATCCGGGAGGTCGAGCCCGGCGAGCTCATCGTCATCGACGAGGACGGGCTGCGTTCCCACCGCTTCGCCGAGGCCGACCCCAAGGGCTGCGTCTTCGAGTACGTCTATCTCGCCCGCCCCGACGCCACCATCGCCGGCCGGTCGGTGTACGAGGCCCGGGTCGAGATGGGGCGACGCCTGGCCAGGGAGCACCCGGTCGAGGCCGACCTGGTCATCCCCGTGCCGGAGTCCGGCACCCCCGCTGCGATCGGCTACGCCGAGGCCAGCGGCATCCCCTACGGCCAGGGCTTCGTCAAGAACGCCTACGTCGGGCGCACCTTCATCCAGCCGAGCCAGACGCTTCGTCAGCTCGGCATCCGCCTGAAGCTCAACGCGCTCGAGCCCGTCATCCGCGGCAAGCGGCTGATCGTCGTGGACGACTCGATCGTGCGCGGCAACACCCAGCGCGCCCAGATCCGGATGCTCCGAGAGGCGGGTGCGGCCGAGATCCATGTCCGGATCTCCAGCCCGCCGGTGCGCTGGCCCTGTTTCTACGGCATCGACTTCGCCACTCGCGCCGAGCTGGTCGCCACCGGCCTCAAGGTCGAGGAGATCCGCGCCAGCATCGGGGCCGACAGCCTGGGCTACATCGGCGAGGACGCCATGATCGAGGCCACTGGGCAGACCCGCGAGCGACTGTGTACGGCCTGCTTCACCGGCCACTACCCGATCGAGCCGCCCGAGTCGGGTCTGCTGGGCAAGCACCTGCTCGAGGCGTTGCCGGGTCTCGAGGGTGGGCCGCCGGCACGCCGGGACGCCGAGGGCGTCGGCACCGGGATGTCCGGTGGTGCCGATGATGCCCTCTCCCGCCCCTGATCCCAAACCTAGGGACCGTGCACCATCTATCGCCATGAACCTAGGGACCGTGCCGACCCCGGCACCCCGGCCCTGCCGCCCGCCGTACCGCATCGACCCCGGAGACTGAGCCATGCCTGCTGAGCCCGCCCCCATCACCTATACCGCCGCTGGAGTGGACGTCGAGGCGGGCGACAAGGCGGTCCAGCTGATGAAAGCCTCGATCCGGAATGCGCAGCGCCC
>JANOHS010000176.1:0-8098 GCA_031406655.1 Micrococcales bacterium | reverse complement strand
CGGACGAACTGGGGAATCAGCGCCGTGTCTGACGGGTCGTGGACGACGACGACGCCCTTCTGCGACCGGTTGAAGGTCTTGACGAGATCATCGAAGTAGGGGATGACCTCACGCTTGTTCTGGAGGAACCGGATGGTGGTCGTCCCGCTGGGAGAGGCCGAGCAGCCGCTCAGGAGGGACGAGCCCGCAAACGCGCCGGCACCGGCCAGGCCGGCCATACCGAGGAACTGTCGCCGTGAAACCGGCCTCGGCGGAATGCTATTCGTCGCCATCGTTGTCTCCTTCTCGATCCGAACCTTGTGGGGTGGGCGCCTCGGCGACAGGTGTTGTCCCGAGTGGGGCGTGCAGCCATGCGGTTGTGTCGGGTGGCAGTGTCGAGGGGGTCGTCGAGTCGTCGAGCGGGCTGCTGCTGAGGAGCAGCTCGCCTGCCGGCAGTGGGACGGACGAGGTGCCGAAGTTGGTCACCGATGTCCAGCCGTTGGGTCGGGTGAAGTGGATGGTGTCCTCGTTGCCTTCGTCCACCCACTGCAGCTGCTCATCGGACTGGAGCCGATGCCTCAGCCGCAGCGCCCGGGTGTACAGCGCGAGAGTCGAGTCAGGGTCCGCCTGCTCCTGCGAGACCGAGTACTGGGCGAACCAGCCTGGTTGCGGTAGATGGGCCGGACCGGGTCCGAAGCCGAAAGACGGTCCGTCGCTGGACCACGGGATGGGGACTCGGCAGCCGTCTCTGCCCTTCCTGCTGCCGCTGGACCGAGCCCAGGTCGGGTCCTGGAGCGCGTCCGGGGGTAGGTCGGCGACCTCGGGCAGCCCGAGCTCCTCACCTTGGTAGAGATAGGTGGAGCCGGGAAGAGCGAGAATCAGGAGCGTCGCGGCACGAGCGCGACGACTTCCCTGGACGACATCCGGCGGCGGCGACTGGCCCCCGGAGAGCAACCACTCCTGCAGGTCTGCCTCGGGAGGTACGGCGTAGCGGGAGGCGTGACGGATGACGTCGTGGTTGGAGAAGACCCACGTCGATGAGGATCCGGAGGTGGCGGCGCGGCGAAGGTTGTCCTCAATGACCGAACGGAAGCCGGCCGCGCCCCACGGTGTGTTGAGCAGGTCGAAGTTGAACGACTGCCCTAGCCCATCGGGAGCCGCGAACCGGACCCGACGATGCGCCGGAACCCACGCCTCGGCCACGGCCATACGGGCAGGGTTGTACTCGTTGAAGACAGTGCGCCAGGAGCGGTAGATGTCGTGCACGCCATCGCGATCCTGGTAGGGGTGTGCCCCGTCAGCTAGCCCGCCCGCGCTCAGGTCAGCCTGGGTGGGCAGGGGCTCGCTGAGGTCCTTGACAAGCATGTGGGCGACGTCGACCCGAAAACCGTCTGCGCCTCGGTCGGCCCAGAAACGCAGTGTCGTCAGGAAGTCGTCGCAGACCTCAGCGTTGGCCCAGTTGAGGTCGGGTTGCTGGGGAGCAAACAGGTGCAGGTACCACTGACCCTCACCAACGGGTTCCCACGCCGGGCCCCCGAAGCCGGAGGTCCAGTCCGTGGGTGGGCGTTCCCCGTGCGTTCCCTGACCGCGACGGAAGACATACCGGTCCCGGGCGCTCGACTCAGGGGCGGCCGCGAGAGCCTCCTGGAACCATGCGTGTCGGTTGGATGTGTGGTTCGGGACGATGTCGACGATCAGCCGGATCTGTGCCGCCTGGAGCGCCGCGACCAGCTCGTCGAACTGTGTGAGCGTCCCAATCCGGGGGTCGACCGCTCGGTGGTCGTCGACGTCGTACCCTCCGTCGACCAGAGCGGAGGGGTAGAAGGGGCTCAGCCAGACGGCATCGACGCCAAGTGCGCGAAGGTAGGGCACCCGCGAGGTGATCCCGGGGAGGTCGCCGACGCCGTCACCGTTGGAGTCGGCGAAACTGCGCGGGTAGATCTGGTAGACGACCGCCTGTCGCCACCAGGAGGGGCCGAGCGGCCGGACCGAACGGCCGGCAGGGCTGGCAGCGCCGGCCATGGACTCGTGCTCCTGCATCTCCGTGCCCCATGTCCGGTGACCAGTGCGCATCCGTCGCAGCCTCCTTGCTGGCGTTGCTATATTAAGTAAATCTAATAAGTAAATATACTGTGAGGAGTAAGTTAGCACAATCCGGCAGGGAGGCAGGACATGGCATCGACAACCTCAGCATTCTCGAATCGCGACGTACGACTGGCGAATGCGCGCTCGATCCTGTCGCACATGTGGTTGGTCGAGGCGCAGACCGGAAGTGACCTCATGCGCGCAACCGGGCTGACCCGGGCGACGGTGCATGACGTCTGCCAGGAGCTGCTGGACCACGGTTGGATCCAGGAGCTGCCCAACCAGCGTGTTCATGGCGACTACGTCAAGGGGCGCCCCGCGCGACGGTACGCATTCTCGGCGCGTGCCGGAGTCGTCGTCGGAGTCGACGCCGGTGGCCACCGTGTCACCGCAACCGTGGCCGACCTGCGCGGGCAGGTCATCTCACAACGCACTCGAGAGCTTGCCACTGAGGCCGACGAGGCCACGCACGCGGCCCAGCGACTTCAGACCGTCTCAAGCACCGTGCTGGAGGCCCTTGCAGCAGAGGGGATCTCGTCGGAGATGGTCCTTGCTGTCGGGGTTGGGGTGCCGGCCCCGGTGAGATCGGATGGGCAACCTGTCACCAGAACCAAGCCCTTCTGGACCCGCATCAACCCCAATATTGGCGCCTACCTGTCGACGACCCAGGGGTGGACCGCTCTGGTCGACAATGACGCCAACCTCGCGGCACTGGCTGAGCGATGGGTTGGTCGTGGACAGGGGAAACGTCACTTCGTCACCCTCCTTGCCGGCGAGCGCCTCGGAGCCGGTGTCATCGACCAGGGCCAGGTGTTCCGCGGCAGCTCCGGTAGGGGAGGAGAGATGAACTGGCTCGACTTCGTCGACGGCGTCGGATCTGCCGATGGCATTGCCGTGCTGAGTCGCCAGTGGGCCCTCGAGGAGCTGAACTCTGGCACGAGCCCGCACAGCACGACTCTGCGGGTCCTGCCGACGAGCGAGATCACGCCGCAGCAGGTGTTCGCCGCTGCACGCGACGGCGACCCTCTCGCCAGTGCGATCATTGAACGACTCGGCCACCGATTCGCCCGCGTGTCCGCTGCCCTGGCCGAGGTATTCGACACCGAGCTCATCATCTTTGCCGGCGGCGTCGCATCGGGGATCGACCCGATCCTCGACGTCATCCGGCGGGAGCTTCCCGCCCTGGTGGACCCGCCGGTGCCTCAGGTGGTCGCCTCACTGCTCGGCCACGCTGTCGTCTCAACCGGGGCAATTCGTCGCGCGATCGACCATGTCCAGGACCACGCGCTCGAGATAGCCCTACCCAAACACGCAGCACACGAGAATCCTCATGAAGGTCCTGAAGGAACCCGGCCGAGGTCGTGAGGCAGCGAGGCGTGACGGCTGTGAGCCCAGTGCTGCCCCTTGGTGCGCCGAGGCTGAGCCGTCGTGGCCGTACGAGTCCTGGCCGACGTAGGCGACATCCTTCAGCCGTGAGCCCCGGTCAAGCACGATGGTCTTGAGCTCGGCGGTCGACTTCTTGATCTTGGCCTCGACCGCGATCAGCTCGGCTAGCTCGTCGGCTGCGATCCGGCGCCGGGTCTTCCCGGCGATGTCACGCGGGCGGACGGTGGCCAGCATCGCCTTAGCCTGACCGGTGGTGATGTCGCGTTTGGCTTGTCCTGGAAGGAGTTCGGCCGACCCTCGACCGCCCAGACCCGGTTCGGCCAGCTCTTGGCATAGCCGCGCATAGCGGCGTAGCCGGCTTGGTCGGTAGTGAACCGACCCGACCCAAGCATCTGTTCGTGTTGGTCGACGACCTCAATCGTGGCCGACAGCTTGTGGGGATCGACCCCAATGATGATCTGCTCCATGTGCTGCTCCCGCCTGCGCTCGTGCCGTTGTGGACGGCGAGGCGGGCATTGCTACTACGAGCAGGGCAGTCCCTTGCTGAGCCACGCCTCGTCACGGCGCCCGAAGGGCTGCAGACCGGACGTGAGCCACACCCATCCCGGCAGCCAGCGCCGCTGTTATGGGAACAACCACGATTTCTTGATCGCGCACCTCTTCGCTCAGAGTGCTCCACGCCGGCGGCGGTTGCCGCTGGTCGGCGCTTTCCCACGTGCCAGCTGCCGGCTCAGACCTTGGTGACCTCCACCCAGTTGTCCAGCTGGGCGGCCGCGCCGCCGATGGCATCGGTGTAACCGCCGCCGCCGGTGACGTTGGTTTCCTCCGGCAGCAGGGTGTTGACGCTGAAGCCCTCTCCCCGCCCGCCTGCGTAGCCGGTCTCCTCGTGCATCGGGGTGCTGCGCCAGGTCGTGTGACCGTAGCGACCGACGGCCGCGATGACCTTGCCGTCGATCTCGATCGGTCGGGCCGCGTAGCTCTTGTGGCCGTAGCTGGCGTTCGACCCCACGACGCCGGGTCGGATCCCCTCCACGACGAGGGCGAGGCCCTCGATCGTGGCAGAGGACGATCGCACGCTCACCTTGTCGCCGCTGGCGATGCCGCGCGCCTCGGCGTCCTTGCCGTTGATCCACAGGTAGTTGGAGGGGCGGACCTCGCGCAGCCATGCAGCGGTGACGGTGCGGTGGGTGCCCTGCGCCCGGGCCTTCCAGTTGATCATCTGCAGGGGCAGATCCGAGGTGAGGGGCTTGCCATCAGCCCCCGACGGTGCGCTCGCCACTGGCAGGCCGTCGAACGGCTTCCCGGTGATGGAGTCCTTGGCCGCGGCCACCTTCTCCGCGTAGAAGTCACACTCGCCGTTGTACCGGTGGGTGAGCCACTCGCCCTCGTACTCGTTGCCTGCCGGCTCGAAGCGCCCGCCCCGGTTGAGCACGTAGACAACCTTCTTCCACTCCGCCGGGGTGACCGCCCGCCGCCAGATGGCCTCGTCGAACGTCGCGCCAAGGGCCTTGCGCCGTGCGGCGCTGAAGACTCGCATCTCCTCGGCATCGGCGTCCGGCACCGGCTTCTTGCCGGCGTAGGCGACGTTGGCTGCGAGCTTGATCCAGTAGTCCTCCGGTCCCTTCAGCGAGCCACCGCCCGGGAAGGCGTTCTTGCCCACTCCGGGCAGGCCCATCCTTGTGAGCAGGTCGATGTAGAAGGCCTCGACCGGTCGTGGGCCGGGGTAGGCCCGGGTGGTCGGCTGGCCGAGCTGGGTGACCCGGTAGGGCTGGTTGGGATAGAGCGACTCCTGGGTGAAGCGCTCCAGGTAGTTCAGGTCGGGCAGCACGAAGTCCGCCTGCGCAGAGGTATCTCCGACGGTGACGTCGAAGGACACCACGAGCTCGACCGCCTTCTGGTCCTGCAGGATCGTGGCCAGCCGCTCACCGCCGGGGCTGGAGTTGACCGGCGAATGACGATGGATGAACAGGGCCTTGAGCCCGTAGGGGTATCCGGCCGCCGCGCTCGGTAGCACCTCGTGGATCAGGTTGGCTGCGAACGGGTACCAGCGCCGCTTGGCCGGCTCACCTTTCTTGAAGAAGGAGCTCTTCTGGTAGGCGACCTTCTCGCGGGTGACCGGGATGCCCCAGGGCTTGTTGGCTTCCGGGACCGTGGCCAGGTCGTAGCGTCCCTCCAGAGGGGAGAACTTGGCCCCGGCGGCGATGTGGCCGCCCTTCCAGTCGTGGTTGCCGATCAGGAAGTTCAGCACGTTGATCGCCCGGATGCTGTCGAACCCGTTGGCGTGCATCGCCGGACCGCGATAGCTCATCACCGCGGCCCGCTTGCCGTATGACGTGAACTCCCTGGCGATCTCGGTAACGGTCGCGGCGTCCACGCCGGCCTCGTCGGCATACTCCTGCAGGGTGCGCTCGGCCAGCCGCTCGCGCAGCAGCCGGAACACCGACTTCACCCGCACCGGCCCGTTTGGCGTCGTCACCGTTGCTTCGACGTCCAGGTCGGCCGGCGACGCGTTCTTGGCAGCGCCCACCGGCTTGCCGCCGACCAGAACCACTCGCTCAGATGGGGGGACCGGTTTGTCATCGACCGGCTCGGGCGGCGGAGCGGCCAGACCGAGGTCGACCATCGTGAGCTTGGCCCGCTTCGGGTCGTCAACCTTGACCAGGTGGGTTGCGTCCGACCAGGTCGGCTCTCCAACCGCTGCCGCTGCTGCCGGCCCGGATGCGCGCAGGTACTTTTCGTCATACCGCTTGTTGTCCACGATCCAACCGGCGATACCGAAGGCCAGCGCGCCGTCGGCCCCAGGTTTGACCGGCACCCAGCGATGAGCCTTCTGGGCGGTCGTGGACAGCCGCGGGTCGATTGCCACGAGCTTCATGCCGTCCACCAGCGCGTTGCTGATCCGCGGCGCGAGCCACGTCGGGCCCTTGTTGGCCGTCATCGGTTCGCTGCCCCACACGATGAGGTACTTGCAGCTGTCGAGGTCGGCGTACATGCGCTTGTGCCCGGTCGTCGGGTGTGAGAGCGCGTTACCGACCACACCCGACACACCGCAGACGCCGCCGTGGTTGAACACGTTGATGCTGCCCAGTCCCCGCCGGGCCATCCGCTCGCCGATCAGCTCGTCCCGGTCACCGCCCATGACTGCCAGCAGGTTGGACTTCGACCCCAGGTCGGGGTGGTCGACGTCGATGAGCTTCGTGCCCCACGTGGCAGCGAACGCCGCTTTGGTCATCGCCTTGGTCTTGACTTTTTCCCAGTCGGCCATGACCTTCTTCTTGGGCGCGTAAGCCCACCAGGAGCGCACGCCTGGGGTGCCCAGATCGGCTGCGCCGTCGAGGATCTCGGCGAGGGCAAGCGCCCAGGTGATCGTTTTCCACTTGCCGCTGCCTCGCGGCCCGACTCGCTTCATCGGCGCGGTGATTCGCTTGCCGTCATGGACCATCTGAGGGCCGGCCTGCCCCTTCAAGCAGATCCGGCCGCCACTTTGCGAGCGGCTCTCCGCGGCCATGTCGCCCAGCCCAGTGACCGCCGCTGCCAGCGACGTGCCGTAGGGGATCGGGTCGTGCGGCTGGCTGTTGAGGGGGCTGTAGGGGTTGCCGGCGATCTTGCGGACCAGGGAGGTTGCCTCGGTGCCCCCTGAACCGGTGAGACGCACCTTGATGGTGCAGAAGGTGTTGCACTGCATGCACATCGAGTAGATGACGTCCTCGGCGCCGTAGGTGTCGTCGGCGCCGCCACTGCCGTGGTCCACCGGGTCGATGTAGGGGTTCCCGAAGGCACGGCTCACCGGTCCTGCGGCGAGCGCGACAACCGCACCGGTAGCCGCCGCTCCGACGACGAAACCTCGTCGGCTGAGTCCGGCCTCGGGCTCCTGGGCGGGGCGGGATGCCGACTGGATCTCACCGTGTTCCTGGGTCATTTGGTCGCCTCCTGGATGAGCTCCGGGGCCTCAGCCTCGTGGTCGTGGTCATGGATGGGCAGAAGTTCGGAGATCACCGAGTACGCCGCGGCCCCACCGGCGATGAGCCCGAGGGACAGCACCCACTCGACCAGCGAGGGCAGGTAGCTGCCCGAGGGCAGTCCGTCCATGACCCCCGGGATCAGGGCTGGAACCACGATGTTGAACCGGACGGCAACGATGCCGAGCACCACCAGGCCCGCGGCCGTAGCGACCACCCCGGGCCGGGCTCGCAGTCGGGGGGTGAGCAGTACGACAGCAGGAATGATCATGCCGACCAGCAGCTGAACGATCCAGAAGCTCCACCACATCGGGCCGAGGGTGATGACCCGGATCACGTCGCCGTCGTGGGTCTGGAAGGCCAGAAGCGGAACAACGAACTCATAGAAGGTGAGGCCGAGGTCGACGATCAGGACACCGGCAAGCACCGTGGCCAGGTTCTTCATCAGACCGCGGTCTGGTCGGCGCCCGGTTCCTCGGCTCTGCGCGTAGTGGATGACGGCCAGCAGCGCGGTTCCCGACACCATCGCCGACACGACGAAGATGACAGGGAAGAGCCCCCCGAACCACATGCCGCGGGCCTTGACGACCGCAAAGATGGTTCCGGTGCCACCGTGGACGCCGAAGATGGCCAGCGGGACACCGATGATGCCAAGGAGCCGCAGCCGGCGGGTTGCCCGAAGCGGCGAC
>JANOHS010000174.1:0-7153 GCA_031406655.1 Micrococcales bacterium | reverse complement strand
GCGAGGTCCTTGGTCATCTTGCCCTGCTCGACGGTCTGGACGCAGACCCGCTCGAGGGTCTCGGCGAAGGCCGTCACCTCGGGGGTGCCGTCGAGCTTGCCGCGGTGCTTGAGGCCACCGGTCCACGCGTAGATCGAGGCGATCGGGTTGGTGGAGGTCGGCTTTCCCTGCTGGTGCTGGCGGAAGTGCCGGGTGACGGTGCCGTGCGCAGCCTCGGCCTCGACGGTCTTGCCGTCCGGGGTCATCAGCACCGACGTCATCAGGCCGAGCGAGCCATAGCCCTGGGCCACGGTGTCGGACTGCACGTCACCGTCGTAGTTCTTGCAGGCCCAGACGTATCCGCCCTCCCACTTCATGCACGCCGCCACCATGTCGTCGATCAGGCGGTGCTCGTAGGTCAGACCGGCGGCGTCGTACGCCTCCTTGAACTCGGCGTCGAAGACCGCCTGGAAGATGTCCTTGAAGGCGCCGTCATACGCCTTGAGGATGGTGTTCTTGGTCGAGAGGTAGACCGGGTACTTGCGCTCCAGCCCGTAGGTCAACGACGCGCGGGCGAAGTCCTCGATGGACTTGTTGAAGTTGTACAGGCCCATGACCACGCCACCGTCGGCCGGAATGTCCACGACGTCCATCTCGATCGGCTCGTGGGCGGACGCGTCGGTCGGATGCCAGGAGATGGTGACCTTCCCTGCTCCCGGAACCTTGAAGTTGGTCGCCTTGTACTGGTCGCCGAAGGCGTGGCGGCCAATGATGATCGGCTTGGTCCAGCCGGGCACCAGGCGCGGGATGTTGCTGATGACGATCGGCTCACGGAAGATGGTGCCGCCGAGGATGTTGCGGACAGTGCCGTTGGGCGAGGGCCACATCTTCTTGAGGCCGAACTCCTTGACGCGGGCCTCGTCTGGGGTGATGGTCGCGCACTTGACGCCGACGCCGTACGCCTTGATGGCGTTAGCCGCATCGATCGTGATCTGGTCGTCGGTCTCGTCGCGCTTCTGGATCGACAGGTCGTAGTACTTGAGGTCGATGTCCAGGTAGGGGTGGATCAGGCGGTCCTTGATGAACTGCCAGATGATCCGGGTCATCTCATCGCCGTCAAGCTCGACGACGGGGTTCTGCACCTTGATCTTGCTCATGCGTGTGGCTCCTCGGTTCGACCTCTGGTTGCTTCGCTGAACTGACCCCAGATTACCTTGACATCAAGATACTTTGCATTCGGCCTGAACCCGGACGGTGGGGCGCTGCTAACGTCGACCAGGTATTCACACTCTCCGTCCGAAGGGGCACAGCATAGTGAGCACAACTCCCGTCAAAGTCGCCGTCACCGGCGCCGCAGGCCAGATCGGCTACAGCCTGCTCTTCCACATTGCCAGCGGCGCGCTGTTCGGCCCGGACACTCCCGTGGAGCTTCGGCTCCTGGAGATCACGCCGGCGCTGAAGACGCTCGAGGGTGTCGTCATGGAGCTCGACGACTGCGCCTTCCCGACGCTGGCCGGAATCCAGATCGGCGACGACCCGAACACGATGTTCGAAGGCGTCAACCTCGCCCTGCTCGTCGGTGCGCGTCCGCGTGGCCCCGGCATGGAGCGCAGCGACCTGCTCGAGGCCAACGGAGCGATCTTCACCGGTCAGGGCCGGGCTCTCAACGACCACGCCGCCGACGACGTCCGCATCACGGTGACCGGGAACCCGGCCAACACCAACGCCCTCATCGCGATGAGCAACGCACCGGACATCCCCCGCGAGCGCTTCTCAGCGCTGACCCGCCTGGACCACAACCGTGCCCTCGCACAGCTGGCCGCCAAGACCGGAGTCAGCGTCAATGACATCCGCAGGATGACGATCTGGGGCAACCACTCCGCGACGCAGTACCCGGACATCTTCCACGCCGAGGTCAACGGGCAGAACGCGGCGCAGCTGGTCAACGACCAGGCGTGGCTCGAGAGCGAGTTCATCCCGACCGTCCAGAAGCGCGGCGCTGCCATCATTGCTGCCCGCGGCTCCTCGTCCGCCGCTTCGGCCGCCTCGGCCACGGTCGACAACGCCCGCGACTGGCTCGGCGCCTCCCCCGACGGCGACTGGCTCTCGATGGCCGTCGTGTCCGATGGTTCCTATGGTGTTCCCGAGGGCCTGGTCTCCTCGTTCCCCGTGACCACCAAGGACGGCAGCTGGGAGATCGTCCAGGGCCTGGAGATCGACGCCTTCTCCAGGGCACGGATCGACGCCTCGGCAGCCGAGCTGGCCGAGGAGCGCGACGCGGTCAAGGAGCTTGGCCTCATCAAGTAAGCCAAACGCCCACTCGTCAAACGCAACTGCCCGTCAGCACCTCGTGCCGGCGGGCGGTTGCGGTTCAGCGGCGCGGTCGCAGATCCAGGGCGACGACGATGACGAACAGGGCGAGGCCCATGCCAAGAAGGAAAACCACGTCGGTGGCACGAGAACGCACGACCAGCCCGCCGGCCCGGGCCCGAGGCAGCATCAGCCTCAGCAACGCCGCCGCCACCAGGGTCCCCGCGACGACATACCCACCGGGGCGGACGTAGCCGAACCCGATCAGCGCCATGCCCGAGATCAGGGCGGCGGCGATCAGCCACAAGGCGCCGAAGGGGGCTGAGGTCATGAACCGGCCGCGCGCTCGGCGGCCTCGACCACGTTCCTGAGCAACATGGCACGGGTCATCGGCCCGACACCGCCGGGGTTCGGCGTGAGCCAGCCGGCGACCTCGGCCACGTCGGGGTGGACGTCACCGACCACACGTGACTTCCCCTCGGGGCCCTCCTCGCGGCTGACCCCCACGTCGACGATTGCAGCCCCGGGCTTGACCATGTCGGCCGTGATGATGCCTGCGACCCCCGCCGCCGCGACGACGATGTCGGCGAGCGCCACGTGTCGTGCCAGACCCCGGGTTCCCGTGTGGCACAAGGTGACGGTGGCGTTCTCGCTGCGTCGGGTCAGCAGCAGGCCGAGCGGCCGTCCCACGGTGAGGCCACGGCCGACGACGACGACGTGGGCACCCGCGATCGGGACGTCGTAGCGGCGCAGCAGCTCGATGATCCCCACAGGGGTGCACGGCAGCGGCGCGGGCGCCCCGAGGACGAGGCACCCGAGGTTGAACGGGTGCAGCCCGTCGACGTCCTTGCGCGGGTCCACCCGGGAGAGGAGGGCGAACTCGTCGAGCCCGGTCGGCTGCTGCACGAGGTACCCGGTGCACGTCGGGTCCGAGTTGAGCTGGTCCACGACGGCCTCGACCTCGGCCTGGCTGACACCGGTCGGGAGGTCGTGCCGAATGCTCGCGATGCCCACTTCGGCACTGTCCTTGTGCTTGGCGTTGACGTACCACCGGGTGCCCGGGTCCTCGCCGACCCGCACAGTCCCGAGGCCAGGGACGATGCCGCGGCGGGCCAGCGCCGCGATGCGGGCCTTGAGCTCGTCCTTGATGTTCGCCAGGGTCGCCTTGCCATCCAGAGTCCGCGCGGTCATGATCCGGATCCTTCCACAGGCAGCACGTGGCTCCGCCCGCCGTGCCCCGAGCCGTGACAAACTGGACACCCGAGGATGAGCTGCTGGCAAGGGGGTGGACCGGTGACGGATGACGCTCCCGAGGGCTATGCGGACCTGGTCCGGACGGCCCACGGCGGCTTCGCCACCGTCTACCAGGCCCGCGACATCCGCTTCGACCGAACGGTCGCCCTCAAGGTCCTGCGTGCGGACAGCCTGGGCGACCGCCAGATGCGGCGCTTCCGGGCAGAGTGCCTCGCGACCGGCCGGGTCTCGGCGCACCCGAACATCGTCACGGTGTACGACGCAGGCACGACGCGCGACAACCGTCCGTGGCTGGCCATGGAGTACTGCTCGGGTGGCTCGCTGGCAGACAGGGTCGCAACCCGGGGCCCGTTGCCGGTGCAGGAGGTGCTCTCGATCGGAGCCCGTCTGTGCAGTGCCCTGGGCGCAGCACACCGAGCGGGCATCCTGCACCGGGACGTCAAGCCGCACAACGTGCTGCTCACGTCCTACGGCGAGCCGGCTCTGGCCGACTTCGGGATCGCCAGCGTGGCCATCGAGGACCACACCGTCACCGAGACCGCGGCGTACACCGTGGTTCATGCGGCTCCGGAGATCCTTGGGGGCAGCGCAGGCAGCAGTGCGGCGGACGTCTACTCACTGGGCTCGACCCTCTACACGCTGTTGGCCGGCCAGGCGCCGTTCGCCAGGGAGGCAAGCGCGGGCCTTGGGCCACTTGTCACCCGCATCCTGCGGGGCGACCTCCCTGCCATCGCACGTCCCGACATGCCGCCCGAGCTCGAGCACCTGCTGCGAAGGTCGATGGCCGCCGGACCCCAGGACCGACCCACGTCCGACGAGCTGGGCGCCGCCCTCACCGACCTGGGCGGGCGACTCGACCCAGACGAGCCCGACACCCCCGCGCCCCAGGTCAGCACCCGACGCCTCCTGCTCATTCTCGGCGGCGCAATGTCCGTCCTGCTCGCGATGTTCACAGCATGGGGGCACGCACCCGCGCCCGTGCGGCCGCCACCAGGCGCTGTGGCGGTGGCAGCGGCCCCGGCGCCCGGCGCCTACGCCCCCAAGGGGGTCGTGGTGTCCCAGGGCAGGGACAAGGGTCAGCTGGTCGTGTCCTGGAGCATGCCGATCCGCCCCGACGTCGTGGCCACGGTGATCTACGACGCGGTGATCTACGACGGGGCGGGCCAGAGGCCGGGCGACGCGAGGGCACGGGCCATCGTCAGCTACGACAACGGCCCGCGCGATGTCGCACAGGCAACACTGCGCGGCCTGCCCAGCGGCAAGAAGGTCTGTCTGTCGGCCGCCAACGTGGTCTCGCTCGGGGACGTGACCAGCGCGGCCGTCGACCGAACCGTCTGCGCGGTGCCGCGTTAGCCACATTCCCGCATCCAGCCACTTCAATCCCCATATGCTGGCCGAATGGATGACGTCAAGCAGCCGGTTCGTCTGATCAAGGTCCTGGATCAGACGAGATGCATCGGCTGCCACGCCTGCACGACAGCCTGCAAGAGCGAGAACGAGGTCCCGCTGGGCGTGACCCGCACCTACGTCAAGTCGGTCGACGTCGGGGTCTTCCCGCAGGTTCGGCGGGCCTTCCAGGTCACCCGCTGCAACCAGTGCACCGATGCGCCATGCGTCGCCGCGTGTCCGACCCAGGCGATGTTCAGACGCAAGGACGGCATCGTCGACTTCGACAAGTCGATCTGCATCGGCTGCAAGGCCTGCATGGCCGCCTGTCCGTACGACGCCATCTTCATCAACCCCGAGGACCACTCAGCCGAGAAGTGCAACATGTGCGCCCACCGGCTCGACATCGGCCTCGAACCCGCCTGTGTGTCGGTGTGCCCGGCCGAGGCCATCCTGGTCGGGGACCTCAACGACCCGACCTCGAAGGTCGCGCGGATGGTCCAGCGCAGCCCCGTGCAGGTGCGGCGTCCGGAGAAGGAGACGGGCCCGGGCGTCTTCTATCTCGGAGCCCACCAGGCCACGCTCGACCCGCTGGCGGCCGCCAGGCCCGATGGAGGTCTCTACGCGTGGTCCACACAGGGCGCGCCCGACCCCCAGCTGGTCGGCGCGGGCCACCCCGGCAGACCGACGTCCTCGGCTGCGGCGCTGCTGTCCTACGACATCCCGCACTTCGCGCCCTGGGGATGGCGGGTCAGTCTCTACACGTGGACCAAGAGCATCGCCGCGGGAACGTTCCTGCTGGCGATCCTGATGGCTTTCGTGGGGTCGCTGCAGTGGTCCGACGCGGTCGCGCGATGGGTGGCTCCCCTCGCCGCTCTGACCATGCTCGGTGCGACCGGTGTCCTGCTGATCTGGGACCTCAAGCACCCGTTGCGCTTCTACCTGATCTTCACCAGGCACCACTGGCGAAGCTGGCTCGTGCGGGGGGCCTTCATCATCGCGGGGTATGGCGGGCTGGTTGTGCTCTACCTGGCCGCGGCTGTGCTGGACAGCCGCCTTGGCCAGCAGGTCACGGGTGGTGCCGGGGTGGTGCTGGCGCTGGCCACCGCCGGCTACACGGCATACCTCTTCGCCCAGTCCAAAGCTCGTGACCTGTGGCAGAACCCTTTGCTGCCGGCCCATCTGGCCCTCCAGGCGGTCATGGCCGGATCAGCCGCCCTGCTGCCCTTCGCGGTGGCGCTCTCGCCGGACCGCGCCATCAGCGCCATGGAGGTCGTGCTGGCCGTGGCGGCCGGCGCCCACCTCCTGCTCGTGTGGGGGGAGACGACGCTGCCGCACGTCACCGCGCATGCCCATCTGGCCACGCGCGAGATGGTGAAGGGACGGTTCAGCCGCTTCTTCTGGGTCGGCGTCGCCGGCGTCACGGTGGCCGTCGCCGCCCCGTGGATCGGCGTCGTCGCCGTGCCTTTCGCCCTGGTGGGCCTGCTGGCCCACGAACATGCCTATGTCCAGGCCGGCCAATCCGTCCCGCTCGCCTGAAGGGTCACCACCATGACAACGCCGACATCGCCCAGCTCGTCATCTGCGACCCCCTCCCTCACCGACCGCGCAGAACGGGTCTCAGCGGCTCGCCGCGACGTCGAGGCCAGGGGGGAGACCTTCTACCAGGGACCGAGCGGCATCCACCTCGCGGCGTTCCCGCCCAAGGAGCGGTGGAACGACTGGGTCGAGCTCGACTCCCGCTCCTGGCCCGAGCGCAAGGAGAACCACTACCTGCTGGTGCCCACCACGTGCTTCAACTGCGAGTCGGCCTGCGGCCTGCTGGCCTACGTCGATCGCGACGACCTGCACGTCCGCAAGTTCGAGGGGAATCCCGAGCACCCCGGCTCGCGCGGTCGCAACTGCGCCAAGGGGCCGTCCACCATCAACCAGGTCACCGACCCGGACCGGATCCTGTACCCGCTGCACCGGGTGGGAGAACGCGGCGAGGGCAAGTGGGAGCGGGTCAGCTGGGACGACGCCCTCGACGCCATCGCGGCTCGCCTGCGCAAGGCCATCATCGAGGACCGACACAACGAGATCATGGTCCACATCGGACGTCCGGGTGAGGACGGCTACACCGAAAGAGTTTTGGCTAGCTGGGGTGTGGACGGGCACAACTCGCACACCAACGTGTGCTCGAGCGGTGGACGCACCGGCTACCAGTTCTGGATGGGCATCGACC
>JANOHS010000063.1:0-6603 GCA_031406655.1 Micrococcales bacterium | reverse complement strand
GGCAGCTCTGACCCTGTACGCCGTGCGCCCACGCAGGCATAGTGTCCATTCCCAAGCTGACAGCGCGGGTTCGATTCCCGTCACCCGCTCCACACGCCAATACTGCTGCAGCAGCATCTGATTCGAGGGCTGCTACCGTTCTCGGCGAACCGGGTCTTGGTCCAGGTCAAGGCACGTCGGGCCACGCATGGGCCACAGACTCTCACCTCAGCACCGGCTTTCCGGCCTCAGATGAGGGTTGGGTTCGGGACGACCTGGGCGATCAGTGCGCGGATCCGCGCCTGGTTGGTGTGGTTCGGTGTGGCCCGACGTGGTCCGCCGCTTCTTGGTGTGGCGAAGTGCTGGTGCAGGATCACCGCGGCGTCGCGGGCCGTGCTCCTGGTGGGCCAGTCGGCCGCGGTGTACCCGGCGTTGCTCGCCGATTGGAGGAGCCGCCAGATATCCAGGGCGTCGTTGTCGCTGAGACGGCCGGCGTACGCGTAGGCCTTCATGACTAACGCGGCACGAACATCAGGCAGGGGCACCTGGACGTAAAGCTGGGTCGTGTCGGTCAGGACCGCGCGAGCCGCAACATTCACGGGCGGCAGGAGCAGTGCCTCAAGCAGGCCGGGTATCTCGTCGAGGACCAGGTCACCGTGGGTCTGGTTGGGTATCAGACGTCCAAGGTAGGACGGGGCGAGAACGTCGATCACGAGCGCGCGAGTGCCCTGAGTGCGGGTGAACCGGTTTCCAGACTGGCGGTCGTAGCCCAGGGCGGTCAGTGCAGGCACCAGGCGTGGATCTGCGCAGACCTCGAAGCTGGCGCCCATGTCGGCATCGGCGGTGGCGCGCCCGGGAACCTGAGTGGCGGCGTCGTGGACTTGGACGAGCAGCGCGACACTGTTTCCACCGATGAGGCGGTAGTCGATGCCCAGGTCAGTCGCGACGGCCGCGACATCGGCAACGGCGAGCCAGGCTGCGTCCTCAGCGTTGCTCGTCGAGGCCAGAGCGACGTGACGGGGTTCGCTCATGTGCTCCGGACCCCCAACAGGTGGGCGCGCAATGCGTCGGCAGCGTCGGTGTTCCCGCGAGCGACCGTGTCCGCCCAGACCCTCCACGGGTGAGCGGTCACCAGGTGAGAGAGCTGGTGAGCATCGCGCAGGACGTATGGGTCGTCCGGGACGACAAGCTCGAGCGTTGCAGCGTCAGGCGGTGCCGGCGTCAGGCCCAGTGGCGTCAGGTCGAGGGCCTGGTCGACGTAGACAAGGGCGCGGGTGGGTCGGGCCCAAGGCGCGAGCAGATCCGCGGCGACGTCACCGGAGATCGCGTAACTGACGTTCTTGTCGGTCAGTCAGTGAGCAACGGTGGTCGCGGTAGGAGACGGGTCATCCAGGCCGAGCCACGTCGTAGCTGTGCGCCCAGGTGGTGGCTGCTCGGCGAGCCACTGCGTCAGGCCGGCGGTATCGGTGGCAGTCCAGCCGCGGTCGGTCCGCTGGACCCAGCGCTCCAGGGCGTGCAGGACCTGGGAGATACGCGCCTGCGAGACTCCCGCGCGCCCGGCCAAGGCGTCCTGCGTGGAGGCGTTGCCCTCCAGGAGGTAGGTCGCGATCGCGATCGTGGCCCAGGGCCGGCGGCCACGGCGTACTGGGGTGGCAGTGGTCTCGGCCAGGGTGAGCAGGTCGCCCGAGGGGGTGATGAGGTGGCCGCGGGTGAGTTGTCCGATGCTGTCCGGAGCCAGCAGCAGTGATACGCCGGCGCGCAGGGCTGCATGCTGCGCGGCGGGACTGGCTTTGGGTGCGATGAGTAGCCCGGGCAGCTGCGCGCCGCTGGCGTCTGAGGCCGCCTTGGCGACCTGCGCGGGCCCTGGCGGGCGGGTAAGGATCCTCAGGAGATACTTCCGTTCACCCGAGGGCCCGGTCAGGATCACGTGGTGGGCGTCGGGCAGGGTGACGGCGAGATGGTGTTCGGCGAGATCAACCCAGACTTGGGGTATAAGCATTATTCACCTCCGTAGACATTGCTTATACAATACCCGTCGTGGCCACCGAACGTGAACCCTTCAGCGGACGGGATCGCATTCCATGAGGGCGCTTTGACGCGTCATACTCGCGAGTTTTTGCGGAGGCTTCGGCCGCGAGGACGGCGTCACCGGCGGTGATCCAGCCGGTGCCCACGAATCGCCAGTGGTTGATCACGAGAGTGGTGTCGTCGTCGACCAGCCCCTGGTCCAGGGCCGCGACGTCGACTACCCCGTCAGGGCTGAAGGCTTTGGCGCGTTCGAAGCGTCGCCGGGCGGATCGGAGCCGGCCGAGGGTGGTGGAGTAGCGGCGGGACTTGGAGGCGAAGTGGCCACGGAAGCCGAGCATGTGCGCCCATTTCCCCAAGATCCAGTATGGGTTTGGCAGCTCGGGCAGTCCGGGCGGGTAGGTGTGGTCGGCGAGCTCTGAGAGCCGGAACACGGTCGACCGGATTCGGGCAAGGTGGCGTTTGGTGGGCCGGGCGCCGGGGTCCAGATCCGTGGCGGACTTGGTCGAGTACTTCGCGATGTAGGCCGCCACGGTCTCGGGGTGGATCGCACCGGAAAGGTCGTCTCGTCCGGCACGGCGATGCACTGGCCGGGCCTCGACCTGAGTGCCGAAGCGCAGCAAATAGCCGGGAGCAGCTTGGCTGACCGGCGGTGGTCGGAATTCCACAGACGTGACTGCCTCTCGGGTGCGGTCGCCGAGCCAGGTTGAATCGACCACGACCAGCGGTGCCGGGTACAGGTTCTCGTCAATCGGCGGCCCGTCGAGGCGGATGATTGCGTGGAAGTGCACGACCCCGCGGACTTGGTACTCGGCGACCTTGGCGAACGACACCCGGACCAACCTCCTTGCCTGCTTCTGTGTGACACCAAGGCATTTGGCGATGAGTCTGGGCAGCGCGATGGTGAATCGACGCCAGAGCTCGGGGGCCCACCACTGCCAGATCACGTGGGCGTCGTAGTCATAACAGTCGGCACAGAACGGCTCCCCAGCTACTGGGTCGTGCTCGGCGTGGATATCCATGCAGGACAAGGACTTCCCGTGCCGGCAGACTTCGCCGCGCGTGCGGGGGCGACACCGCAGCGACTTGGATCCGGGTTTCTTCGAAGCGTGGACTGCGCCGAAGGAGGGTGCGGTCAGGGTGGCGAACACCATTGGGTGGGACGACACCGTTTCGGGAACGCCCTTGTCGCCGCCAGCCGCGCCTGCTTTGAGCAGGTGCCACATGTCGGCCTGGTAGGTACTCGAGCACGACGGGCACCATGACGCACGGCGGTTGTTGCAGCGCACGTACAGCACCTCATCCGGCAACGACGCCGACGCGAACGTGGACACCACCGAACCAGTTGCCGCCTCGACCGTGTGTTGCTCGCCGGTCAGGCGAATCGGATGAGCGCAGTGGCCAACCCGTGCAGCCTGATCGGCCCAAGCGTCGAAGTCGTCCCGCAGGAGGCGGCTCAGGATCTGCCGCCCCTCGTCGGGGGTGATTCTCGACAAGTCGAACTCCGCGACTTGGGTCATGCCTTTAGGCGGCCGTCGGGTCGACAAGCCCGATGAGAGCCCGGATCTTCGGTACGGGTATCCGTGTCGAGCGCCCGACCCGTATCGATGGGATCGACCCGTCTTCGATGCCGCGCCGGACCGTCCTGGGGTCCAGCTGCATGAGTGCAGCGAGCTCGGTCACGGTGACGAAAAGCCGACCCTCCAGGTCGGCCTGCGTTGTGAGGGTTCGAGCAGCTGCGGTTCTCATGGTTCCTCCTGTTATTCAATACGTTGGCATGTACATCTATGAACTAGATTGCCACGACTTGTCCGTATGTCAAGTCGATCTGGTGCTAACCTCTAGGCTGATCTGGATAACTACGGAGGCGGCAGCATGGAGCAGGTCCCGGATTCGCTCAGTTGGCAGGCAGTCTCCGAGCTGGTCAATGAGCTCGGAGACAAGAAATGGATGGGCCTCAGGATCCAGCAGGAGCGCAAGCTCCGTGGTTGGAGCCAGGCCAGGCTCTCGGAGGAGATGACCAAGGCGGGCCAGCCTCTTCATCAATCGTCAATCTCCAAGATCGAGCCGCCGGATCAGGACAGGCGCGGCGGGCGCCCCAGGGGAGAGGGGTCCACTCGGTCGGTGACGATTGAGGAGGCTCTAGGCCTGTCGAAAGTGCTCAGCATCCCTCTGGGCGAACTTCTCCTGCCACCTGATGCCGTCCGTGACGTCTCGGCCTGGCAGGGGTACATGCGAGCGGCAGAACTCAAGAACAATGCGGTCCGCTACGGCGACGAATACGTGGACGTCATTGAGCGGATCCGCCCAGCGTTCGCGAGCAGCCGGCCGATGGCGCAACGCCTCCTGGCGCACCGGTCAGCACTCATGCAGAAACACGAGTCAGAACTTCGAGAGCTGGCTGAACGAGACGGCGAACCCTGGATCGAGGAAATGCTGGAGGGCTCCCCAAAGCCGCCCGCGGTGACTGTTATCGATGACATCCTGGAAGTCGATGAGCCGTGACAACGCCAAGACGCAGGCAAGCAGGTGAAGGCGGGATCAGCGAGTACGCCGCCAAGGCGGGCACGCGCTACCTGATCAAGTACGGCTACACCCGCCCGGACGGCTCAAAGGCGGTCGTGTTGAAGCGCGGCTGCCTGACCCGGAGGGCAGCGGCAGCGGGCCTGCGCGAGCAACTGAGCAATGTCGACAGGGGCACCCACGTCCCACCGTCGAACATCACGGTTCGTGAACACATGGCCACATGGCTGGGCGGACTACGCAAGGAACCGTCGACGGTTGCGTCGTACCAGAAGAACGTCCGGCTGCATGTCGAGCCGCACATCGGTTCGCTTCGGCTGTCGGCGTTGACGGGAACCATGCTGACGAAGCTCTACCACCAGCTGGAGCAGACAGGGCGCGTCGACGGCAACGGCGGCCTCTCAGCGCGCACCGTCCGCTACATTCACACGATCATCCACGCGGGCCTGGGCGCGGCGGTGCGCGATGGGCTGCTGGCATCCAACCCTGCGGACAAGGCCGATCCACCGTCTGTGAAGGCGGCCGCGTCACCTGAGATGAGGTTCTGGACGGCGGGAGAGCTGAGGGCGTTCCTCGATCAGCGCTACCAGGCCGACGATGATCTTGCGATCGCATGGTCGCTTTTGGCCGCGACCGGGTTGCGCCGCGGTGAGGCCTTGGCTCTTCGCTGGGCCGACGTGGACTTCGATTCCTCGCGGATCTCGGTGCGCCGGTCAGCGACGGTTATCAAGCACAAGGGTGAGGGGGGAGAGATCCTCATCGGCCCACCGAAGTCTGGCCGACCTCGGACGGTGGATCTGGACCCCGGAACGTTGGCCACCCTCAAGGCATACAAGGCGGAACAAGGCATGCTGGCCCTGATGCTGGCACGAGACGGCGCGTACGTGCTGGCTGACATCGAAGGGAAGCTGCGGCACCCTGAGCGCCTCTCCAAGCGGTTCGTCGCGGCCGTGGTCGCTGCCAGGAAGTCGCTGGGAGAGGACCAGCTGCCGACGATCCGGCTGCACGATCTCCGGCACACTCACGCGACCCTGCTGCTGGCGGCCGGGGTTCCGGTCAAGGTTGTCTCCGAGCGACTGGGCCACGCAAGCGCCATGATCACGCTCGGTGTGTACGCCCACGTCATGCCGGGAATGCAGGCTGAAGCGGCCGCGACGTTCGGCGCGCTGCTCTCGGGTGAGGAGCCACCCGAGGCCGGCCAGGAGCAGGACAAGAGCCCAGGTGGCGCGGTATGACCGAGCGTTACGAGGCACCGCTACTGCGGGTCACGATCAAGAACCCGGTGTGGTGATGCCGAAGACGTGCAAGGACTGTGGCCAGGTCAAGGAGGTCGAGGACTTCCACCGTGACAGCCACCTGCCGGACGGCCGGCGCCACATCTGCAAGGACTGCGCCAAGGCGAAAATGGCGCGCTACCGGGTCTCAAACGCCGAGCGCGTCACGGCGTATGCCTACGAGTACACGAGGGACCCCACGGTGATGGAGAGGCACAACGCCTCCGGACGTGCACGGCACGAGGTGGACCGACAGGCCGCGTTCCAGCACTACGGCGAGGTGTGCGACACGTGCGGCTCCGCTGATGACCTGCAGATCAGCTACGTCACCGACGATGGCCAGGAGCGCCGCGACAACGACTCTGAGGCCCGCACCATCTACCGGTGGCTCCGCAAGCACGGCTACCCGGATGGGTTCCAGACGCTCTGCCGCGGATGCAACAAGGCGAAGGGCCGCGCACCGAAGCCCGGATTCTGATGCCCAAGTATCATTTTGGTTTCACGAGGGCCTTTTGGGGGGAATAACAAAGCGCTCCAAGTCTGTGACCTGCACAAACGTGGAGCGCCGCACGTGTCCGGAGGGGGACTTGAACCCCCACGCCCGTTAAGGGCACTAGCACCTCAAGCTAGCGCGTCTGCCATTCCGCCACCCGGACAGGGTGCTGCACGAGTGCCTGTGGGAGCACGCGCAACGAGGGGGAACGATAGCACGCACCTGGGCCCCAATCCGAACCCGCCAACTAGGGTGAACGAGATGACCGACAACCTGACTCCCGAAGCCGAAGTCGCCCGGATCTGCCGC
>JANOHS010000582.1:0-9500 GCA_031406655.1 Micrococcales bacterium | reverse complement strand
CACCTACGACCAGGCGCTGGATGAATCTCTCTGCCTCGGCTGGATCGATGGTCAGGCCCGGCTCCGCGACGAGTACACCCACCAGCGACGTTCTACTCCGCGACTGGCCCGCAGCGGGTGGTCGAGACGCAACGTGGGCATCGTGGAACGGTTGAGGGCTGAGGGCCGGAAGCATGAGGCGGGCCTTGCCGAAGTGGCGCGGGCCAAGGCGGACGGTCGCTGGGATCCGCCTACGCCGGCCAGGCGAGCATTGAGGTGCCATGCTCGCCGAAGGCAAGACGATCTACCCGCAGAAGCGAACGCAAGCCGGCTGAGGGTTGACCAGAGAGCGTAGTGCCAGGAGATCGGGCCGTCGCTGGACGCTGACAACCTGACCCGTATGCAAGCGGTTCGAGGATGAGTCGCGCGCGGGTACTCAATGCGGTGCCACGCCGAGGCGTGCCTGGTGGGCGGCGTCCATGGCCAGACGCCCTGACGGTAGGGCGACGGCAGTTGCGACCACAAGAAACATGGCCACTCCGGAGGCGACCAGCACGGATTCAACAGTGAACCGGTCGGCTAGCGGACCGAAGATCACCATGCCCGCCGGCATGGCGACTGCCATGACAATGCCGACGAACCCGAACACCCGCCCCTGCATCTCGGGCTCGACTGTCTCCTGCAGCACTGTCATCGATGTGGTCGAGAAGAACGGCACAGCTAGGCCGACCAGGAACATGAAGCCGAAGAACACCCAGAGGTTCGTCGACAGGCCTAGCGCGACCGCGAGCCCGCCGAACACCAACGTGGACGCGACCATCATCACAACGCGGTTCTTCAGGCCACCCCACGTGGCGAGCGCGACGCCACCGAGGATCATGCCGATGCTGAACGCGATCTCGTTGGCGGTGAGCATCCACACTTCCGCCCCGAAGGTACGCACGATCATCAGCGGCGTGAGGTAGGACGGGGCGACGATGAGCAAGAAGACCAATGCGTACAGCCCGAGGACCCAACGCACGAACGCGTGCGAGGCCGCGTAGCGAAGTCCGCCGACCATGTCGTCGAAGTACCCGACGGGTTCATCACCGGCCCCCATCTGGCGGACCAGTCGCGGGACCGCGATCAGGCTCAGCAAACCGATGCCGATGACGGCCGTCGAGATGTCGACAAAAAAGACCGCGACGATCGACGAGCCGGCATACACGGCGGCGGCTGCCGCGGGTGCGATGAGCATCATCGCCGACTGGATCGTTGCGTTGATGCTGTTGACCCGCATGAGCTTGCCGGTCGGCACGATCTGCGGCAGGAGCGCACTGACCGCCGGCATCTGGACTCCGGCACCCACCGACCGGATCACCAACGCGACATAGATGAGGCGCAGGTCGTCGAACCCTGCGAGCATGAGAAGTGCCAGAGCCAGCGTTGCCGCCGCGATCATTGCGTCGGCGCCGATGATGAGCATCTTGCGGTTGACACGATCAGCCCACACCCCGCCGAAGACCGATACGACAGCCTGCGGAAGAAACCCGAACACCGCCGCAAGGGCCATCACCGACCCCGACTTCGTCTCCAGGGTCAGGTGCCACATGATCGCGTACTGGACGATCATCGAGCCGAACAAGGTGACGCTCTGGCTCGTCAGGAAGACGGCGGCATCACGGCGCCACCCCGGCCGATCAACGGTCTCACCTGTCCGGATGGGCTCAACTACAGGAGAAGTGACCCCCGTCGTTGCGTGGTCAGGAGGTGGGATCGTCACCCGGAGATTGTCCGCGCCGGGAGCCCTCGTCGCAACTCAATAGGTGCATTTGGCCCGCCCAGCATGTACCGCCCCAAGAGCCGATCGGTGACCGGTCAGCGATTCCCAACTGCGATTCGAATGCGCGCTCAATGCAGATGAGTGCGCTAGACCAGAGGGGTCTCGACGATGTTGAAAGACTCGGGGCGCGCGTCGAAGTATCGCAACCACGTTGGGACCATCTTGACCAGCGTGAAGTCCTCGCGGAATGCGCGGGACTTTGGAACCTGTTCCTGGTGGATGCGGCCGTACTTCTCCCGCTCTGCGCCCAAGAGCACCTCGGCGTCGCCTTCGGCCTGCACCGACACCTTGTCGTCCCATCCCACCACGAGCGCGACCCGAGGGTTGCCGCCGATGTTGACGACCTTGCGGGCGGCGGCCTTGGTGTCGAAGAGCACCTCGCCGTTGTCGGTCACCGCAAGGTCGACGAGCGCGGCCTCGGGGTGCCCCTCGGCGTCGACGGAGGCCACTACCCCCAACTTGGCGGCTCGAACGAACACGACGAACTCGGCACGGGTCATGGGTTCCTTGGACACGTCGCCAGTTTAGGGCTGAGGCTCGAGCCAACTCCGAGGGGATACGCCTTTGCCTGCTCGACGCCCTCCAGTCCCTCGTGGGTGAATCCGACTTTACGGCTCTGACCCCTTGATCCGGATTAGAGTTACAGGCTTCCGGCCCCCGTTGAGAGGTGTGGCATGAACGTCCATGACGATCGAATCGCCGAATTCCGCCGATTGCACTCCACAGGGTGTTTCGTGATGCCGAATCCTTGGGACGTGGGGAGCGCGCGGGCCCTGGAGCAGATGGGCTTCAAGGCATTGGCGACGACGAGTGCCGGGTTGGCATGGACGCTGGGGCGCGCGGATAACCGAGTCACACTCGATCAGGTTCTCGAACATTTGCGTGTCGTGGTCGATGCCGTGAAGGTGCCGGTGAACGCAGATTTCGAGGGCGGGTTCGCGGTGGATCCGCAGCAAGTCGCGGCGAACGTCAAAATGGCCGCGGACACCGGGATCGCCGGCCTTTCCATCGAAGACAGCTCGGGCGACGAGACGCATCCGCTCTTTGAGTTCGAGCTTGCCGTGGAGCGTGTTGCAGCCGCGCGGCAAGCGATCGACGAAAGCGGCAGGGGGATCGTTCTCACCGGCCGATCCGAGGGGTTCGTGTGTGGGCGTCCCGACATCGACGAGACGATCCGGAGACTGCGCGCGTACGCCGAAGCGGGCGCCGACTGCCTCTACGCTCCACGGATCGACATGGTTGAGCATGTCGCCGCGATTGTCTCCGCGGTGGCCCCCAAACCGGTGAACTTGCTGATCAACGCCCCTTTCACGACGGTCGCGGATGCGGCACGGTTGGGAGTGCGGCGGATCAGCGTGGGGGGCACTCTCGCGCGCACCGCATGGAGTGGGTTCCTGCAGGCTGCGGAGGAAATCGCTGATGCCGGGACGTTCTCCCGGTTCGAACGACTGCCGAACGTCGATGGGCTGTTCGGCCGTTGATGAAGCGGTGAGCTGCGAGCGCGACCTGTTCCTGCCCAGCAGTCCTCCGCTCCGGCGCGTCAAGACTCGCCGGAGCACCTCGAACAGCCGACTTTTCGGCATAGCTCCAGTGACTCCCACCGTCCGGGTTGCGGAACGGTCAGCGGGAAGGTTTGCAAGCGTTGGTCGTGTCGGCCAAGAGATCGGAGGCCGAGTCGATCGCGCTGCTCAGCTCGCTTGGGGTGGTGCCGAGGTGAGCCAACACGCCCTGGGCCCGCACCGCGAAGCCAGCGGGTGCTTCCGACAGCCGACCAGCGGACGCAACTGCGTCTTTCTCGTTGATGAGCCAGTGTTCGGCGTGCCCGTGCAACGCATGAGCGCACACCTCAACGACGCGGAACAGACACCCCGCGACATAGGCAGTGTCCCCGCGCGTGACTGCCTTGCGGGCGATGTCGATGTCGAAAGACGCTTCCCACAATCCGGCGACCAAAGCGTCCCGGAGTGGAGGTGGATAGCGCCGGGCTGCCTGCTGCAACGCTGTGATCTCACCCGACGGATCGGCCAGGACGACGCCGAGGGCGACCTCACCGGCATACATGAAGCCCGGCACTCCCAGCGGATGCCCGATCTGGAAATGGAAGTCGTACCGGCCTTCTCGGGCGTCATCCCACGACTTGCGGACACGGTCGAGGTCACGGTAGATCCAGTCCACCGCGGTCCCGCCGATGTCCAGCCATCCACCGCCGTCGACCCACGGTCCCCACTCTCCGGGACGGGTCACGCTGGCCTCGGGGCCGGCGACATCGCGCGCCAGGTCTTGGAGTGCATCGATGTCGAGCGGGGGTCGGTAGTACAGGCCGAGGTCGAAGTCGGACTCTGGCGTGTGCTCACCACGAGCCCGGCTACCACCGAGCAGTACCCCCACCACGCCGTCAACCTCAATCAGCCGTTGACCCAGCTTCCGCAACACCTCGTCATCGATCACCCGCACATCATGCCGGACCAGCCCGCCCTCTCGCGGTGCCGCGAGTCTCGATAGGGAGGCCAGCGATGCGGCTGCAACGATGTCCGGCGTGTCGTCAACAATCGCCGCTTGGCGATCGCCCAGCGGACGATCGGCAATTCCCGGAGCCGCCACTTCCTACACTCCAGGAATCTGGAACGATGTTGTCCGGACCGGTGCCTGATGGCGCGTTGGGCCGGTTTCGGGGCTGGTGGTGCCTACGCTGGACCGGTGGCACTCAACCGAAGTCGCAAGGCCAGGGCCGCTCGAAGACGCAAGCGCCGGATGGATCGTGTCGAGCACGACCTCAACGACGAGCAGTGGACCGCGCTAAGGGCGGCCTGGGGTGGTTGTGCGTACTGCGGCGCGATTGACGAGCCGCTCCAGCGCGACTGCGTCCTGGCGCTCTCCCGCGGCGGGCGTTACACGCTCGACAACGTCGCGCCGGCCTGCGGCTCCTGCAACGCCAGCAAGTGCAACGAGGAAGTCACCGGCTGGCTGCGGCGTAAGCGGCTCGACGAGCGAGCCTTCCTGCTGCGCCACCTCGAGATCAACGCGACGCTCGCACTGCAGTTCGGCGCGGCAACCCAGAAGTCTCCCGTCCCAGATTGAAAAGTGCGGAGGGCGGGATCGGCCCGAGCCGCATGCCCTCCCGACTGCACTGGCGGCCTCGAAGCCAGCGCCTTGACGCATGGGCGCGCTGGACCCGAGACGCTCTCGAACGAACGCCATGTGGTGGGGAACCGCCATTGAAGGATGATCCCTCTTGCCTGGAGTGTGCTAGGTCGGGGCGACAAGGCTTCGGTCTCGACCATTTGCTGCACTCCGCCTGCCTCAGCGCAAAGGTAAGTATGTTGTCAAACGACTTGAGTAACCATGGCCATTTTGGTTGGTTCCACGCAAGCGAAGGGGTCAGTACGACGTCGCGTTTCCCAGTTCCCGGTAGTAGTAGAGGAGCGGCTGGTCCTCGCCCGGCTCGCTGTTGACGTAGCCGTGCTGCTCGTAGAAGCGGCGGGCGCCGGTGTCGTCCCCGTCGACGTTGATCTCGAGCAGCTCCCCGCCACGCTGTCGCGTCACCGCCTCGGCGGCTGCTAGGAGTGCCGAGCCGAGACCTCGTCCCCGCACCCCCGGCGCGACGTAGAGCTCGTCGAGCAGGGCGACCGGGCCGTCATACCAAACGCTCGGGCGCAAGGTCAGCAACGCCACCGCGACCGCGGGGTCGCCGGTCAGCAGGGCGACCACGTCCCCACTGGCCAAGAGCCGCCCAAGCCGCGTGGCGAGCACGGCTTCACCAGGGGTCGGGGTGCCGTACTCCCGGTTGAACGCATCGAGCAACCCGGCCACACTGGCGACCTCCGCAACCGTGGCCACTCGGGGGGAGTCGACCGGTGGCTGTTCCATCCCAGCAGTGTGGCGCAGAGGGATCGCCGGGCTACGAGCGTCACGTGTGCGGCCCTCGCCCGCCGGACAGCGGTGGTGATCCGATATCGGTTGGGGCTTGCGGTCGGGGATGCAAGGATCGGGTGATGGCCCCTTCCTCGCGCGTTGCCCTGGTGACCGGTGTCGGCCGACGACGTTCGATCGGAGCGGGTCTGGCCGTGGGCCTTGCGCGTGACGGGTGGGATCTGGCGCTGAGCTACTGGTCGCTCTACGACGACCGGCTCGGATATGAACGCACGGCGGAGGATCCCGAGGCGGTAGCCGGGCAGTGCCGGGCCTACGGCAGCAAGGTCGTGTTGCTGCCGGGTGACCTGGCGGACGCCGACGTGCCCAAGCGGCTGGTGACGGCCGCGATCGACAGACTTGGTCCCCTCCACGCCCTGGTGATGTCCCATTGCGAGTCGGTGAACAGCTCCATCCTGACCGCGTCGGTAGAAAGTTGGGACCGCCACTTCGACGTCAACGCTCGCGCCACGTGGCTACTCATCAAAGCGTTCGCCGAACAGCTCCCCGATGAACCCGGGGTCGGCGGCGAAGTACGCGGCAGGATCGTCGCCCTGACCAGCGATCACACGGCCCACAACACTCCGTACGGCGCTAGCAAGGGCGCCCTGGACCGCATCGTCGTTGCCGCCGCCGTGGAGCTGGCCGGCCGTGGCGTGCGTGCCAACGCCATCAACCCCGGGCCCATCGACACCGGCTGGATGACCGATGAGATCCGGACTATGGGCGCGTCCGATACCCCTGCCGGCCGGCTGGGCACCCCCGAGGACACCGCAGACCTGGTGCGTTTCCTACTCTCTGACCAGGGCTCGTGGATCAACGGTCAGGTGCTCTACAGCAACGGCGGCTTCCGCACCAGCTGACCGACCCGACTACGACGTTCTCAACGAACCTGGCGCTCCCACGCAAGGCCGTCCTCGCGAGAAGAATCCGGCGCTGCCCTCCCGCACCTCCTAACCGTCGGGGTTTCGCTGTCGCCCCGGACACGCGCGCTGCCCGTTTGTCGCCCTTGCTAACGAGCGGATCGCTGATGAGAGTGAGTCCCGATAAGCCAACCAGCTATGGACGCGTTCGGTGACGTTCCAGTCGGCGGCCACGGGCTGATCTCCGTCGCATAACAGGATCCGCCTACGGACACCGAGAGTTGGCTCAGAGGCGGTCATCGTTCGTCGTGCGGCACGCTGTGACGGCGTTAGAACGGCGGTGGCCCGAGAAGTTCTATCGCACCGGTCTGGGTCGCCGCCTCACGAACTCGGTCAAAGTCGATGGGCGGCGCCGGCTCACCTTCTACGGCGGGCTCACTGGCGATTCGGTAGAACTCCTCGCCGCTGCCCGGGGTTTGCAGACAGAGCATTCTGGCGAGTTCTGAGGTGACCATGAATGCGTGCGGGATGCCGCGAGGGATGATCGCGATGCCGCCGGCATGAAGTGGCCATTGCTCCCCGTCGATGTGCAGCAGCACTTCACCTTCGAGCATGTAGAACGTCTCGTCTGCATCAGGGTGGCGATGCAGTGGCGTCACCTTCCCGAGGTCGAGTCGGTCCTCGAACAGCAGGAACGCGCCGCCAGTGTCCTGGCGGGTGGCTTTCCACGTGTGCAGCCCGCCGCCGCAGAACCAGCGCTGCTCTCCCTCGCCGGTGTCGCGGACCATCGCATCCAGTGTCTTCATCGGTTTACCTTTTCGTTATGGGACTTGAGTCCCATAACGAAACTAGGGTACCGTGACGCAGGTGTCAACACCCTACGAGCGGTCCGGACGAACAAGCCAGAAGTTGCGAACCCGCAACGAATTGACATCCGCCGCGCGCGCTCTCCTTGCCCAGGGTGGAGCCGCGCCCACGGTCGAGCAGGCAGCCGCTGCGGCATCCATCTCGCGGACAACCGCCTACCGGTACTTCCCCAACCAGAGGGCCCTGCTCGTCGCGGCGCATCCCGAAATCGACACCGCATCGTTCGTCCCGCCCGATGCCGGAGACGACCCCGAAGAGCGCCTCCTGGCCGCCGTCTCGGCCTTCATCCACATGATCATCGACACCGAGCCACAGCAACGCACCATGCTTCGTCTTTCTCTGGAACCGGACACGACGCCGGGGGAGCTTCCACTGAGGAAGGGGCGGGCGATCGGATGGTTCGAAGTCGCGCTGTCCCCCCTGGAACCACAACTGACAGCCTCAGGTGTGCGTCGCCTCGCGGTAGCAATCCGCAGCGCTGTCGGGATCGAGTCCCTGGTCTGGCTCATCGACGTCGCCGGCCTCACCCGCGATCACGCAGCGAAAACCATGCAGTGGTCGGCCCTCGCCCTGCTGAGACACGCCCTGGCCGACGGCCCACCGATCGACGGCTGGCCACAATGCCGGACGGTTTGAGGAAGAGCATCACCCTTCCAATCCTCGCGGTGTTCGCCAGGACGCTATGGTCCGAGGATCGGTGATCGATGGCTCACCGGGCAAGAAACGACATCCCCTCATTTCGTCAAGCCAGTCATCCTTCGGACCTACCGATCATGGACCATCTCCGGCAACAGGGCAGCGGGCCGTTTTCTCCTTTTCGTTAAGGCGAATCCGCAACAACTGGCCGGCCCTCGCAGGAATCGACCAGGACCGGGCGCACCGCTTTCACGTTCGGCGGTGGGTCTGTCTGCGCGACGTGACCGCGTTCAGTGGGCCGTCTGGATTGTCGCAGGGACTCATGGCCTCAGCGGGGTGGCCGGCCCGTGCTCCACCTCCTGCACCAGACGCTGCTGGGCGATCGCGGCGAGAGCTTGGATGTCCACCAGCGGCGGGCTAGGAGCCGGCGAGCCCGATGTGTTCACCGTGATCAGGCTGGTCAGAGGCCCCTGGTGGGCCACGACATACCAGTTGTGACTGTCGGCGGTATGGCTGCTGAAGACCTTGGGCCAGGTGGCATCTGCTTCCACTTTGACTTTCATCACCTGACAACCGACTAGCTGGCTGACGGCTGTTGTGGCAGCCGTCGCCCCGGCATTGGCCGAGTTGGCGCGATAGAACCCCTGGGCTGCGTTGGGCCCGTTAGGCACAGCATTCAAGGAACTGGTCTTGATCGGCTCACCAGGCGCAGCGACGGGACAGTCAGCGAAGACGCCCTCACCGGGGCGCATGTCGACGATCATGACCGTCTTGGTGGCGCCTAGGGCCCGCTGCCACTCGGCAGACACCGGGAGGGGACCACCGAGCAGCAACGGGGCGGGGGTGTTGGTCGTGGTCGTGTTGGGCGCCGCCGGACTCAGGTCCAGTGCCTGGTTGCGTCCGAGCGCGTCGAACCCGAGGACGCCAACGACCGCTACGGCCGCCGCGGCCGCGGCCGCGCCCACCACGAAGGCGCGCCGTCGTCGGGAGTTACCGCGGGCCTTGATGAACCGGAGGTCCGAAAGTGGCAGTGAGTCGGTTTCCCAGCGAAGGGTGCCGAGCGCGTCACGCATGGCCTGGTCGTCGGCCGGCGTCCACAACCTTTCTCTATCCATTACGGCACTCCTGGGTTCGAAGGGCATCAGCCATCTGTTGTCGGCCGCGGTGCAGGCGAGCCTTGATGGTGCCTGCGGGCGTGTTGGTTTGGTAGGCGATCCGCTCGATGCTCAGGTCGGCAAGGTAGTGAAGCGTGACCGCTTCACGCACCGGCCGTGACAGGGTGCTGAGGGCAGTCATCACCGCCACGCGGTCCTCGGATGGTCCGGGGGTACTGGCGTACGCCCCATACCGGATATGGGCGAGGTTCTGGTTGGTTCTCTTGCGCCACACCGAGATGGCCAGACAACGGGCGACGGTGCGCACCC
>JANOHS010000573.1:0-2519 GCA_031406655.1 Micrococcales bacterium | reverse complement strand
CACCACCTGCTGTGCCCCTGCCACCAGTCAACCTTCGACGTCACGCAGGACTGCAAGATCATCTTCGGTCCAGCGCACCGCCCCTTGCCGCAGCTGAAGATCACCGTGGACGCGGAGGGCTACCTGATGGCCGACTCACCGTTCCGCGAAGCGGTCGGCCCGAGCTTCTGGGAGCGCGGATGAGCACCGAAGCTGGTCCAGGCGGCGCGGCGGGTCTGCGCGCCAAGGACGTCAAGCCCGAATCACAAAAGGGAGGCCCGATGGCCAAAGCAGGTGGCCTCGCCGGCTGGCTGGATGACCGCACCGGTGCCGCCAAACCGGTGAGCTACATGCTCAAGAAGGTCTTCCCTGACCACTGGTCGTTCCTGCTCGGCGAGATTGCGATGTTCTCGCTGGTCATCGTCCTGGTGACCGGGACCTTCCTGACCTTCTGGTTCGTCCCGAGCGCAGGCCAGGTGATCTACAACGGGTCCTACGTGCCGCTCAAGGGCCTCGAGATGAGTGAGGCGTTCAAGTCAACCGTCGACATCAGCTTCGACATCCGTGGCGGGTTGCTGATGCGGCAGATCCACCACTGGTCGGCCCTGATGTTCATCGTCTCGATCACGGTGCACATGTTCCGGGTGTTCTTCACCGGTGCGTTCCGCAAGCCCCGAGAGGTCAACTGGGTCATCGGCACCACCTTGTCCCTCCTGGCGATCAACGAAGGCTTCGCGGGCTACTCCCTGCCGGACGACCTGCTCTCCGGCACGGGTCTTCGGGCCACTGAGGGGTTCATGCAGTCCATCCCCGTCCTGGGCTCCTACGTCTCGTACTTCGTGTTCGGCGGCGCGTTCCCGGGTGAGGCGATCATCCCCCGCCTCTACACGGTCCACGTGCTCCTGCTGCCGGCCATCATCGTGGGCCTGTTCACCGCCCACATCGTGCTCGTGACGGTGCACAAGCACACCCAGTACCCCGGCCCGGGCAGGACGAACGACAACGTGGTCGGCTACCCCTTCCTGCCGGTCTACATGGCCAAGGCCGGTGGCTTCCTCTTCATCGTCTTCGGTATCACGACCCTGATCTCGGCCCTGGTCACGATCAACCCGATCTGGATGTATGGCCCGTATGACCCGTCACCGGTGACCGCCGGATCACAACCTGACTGGTACATGGGATTCGCCGACGGCGCACTGCGTCTGTTTCCGGGGTTCTTCGAGTTCACACTCTTCGGGTTCACCCTCAGCCTGAACGTGTTCATCCCTGCGCTGGTGGTGATGCCGCTGCTCTACGGCATCGCCGGTGCCTACCCGTTCATCGAGTCCTGGGTCACCGGTGACAAGCGCGAGCACCACCTGCTCGACCGCCCGCGAAACGCCCCGACCCGCACCGGGCTCGGAGTCATGGCCATCAGCTTCTACCTCATCCTGTTCTTCGCAGCCGGCGACGACCTGATCGCCATCAAGCTCGGGTTGTCCATCAACGACATCGTCAGGGCGCTGCAGGTCATGCTGATCGTGGTCCCGCCGCTGGCGTACTGGGTGGCCAAACGGATGTGTCTGAGCCTGCAGCGTCGAGACCGCGATCTGGTGCTGCACGGTCGCGAGAGCGGGCGCATCGTCAGGACCGCCGAGGGCAAGTTCTTCGAGGTTCACGAGCCGCTCCCTGCCCACGAACGCTGGGTGCTCGTACAGCACGAGTCGCCCAGACCACTGCAGATACGCGCCACGATCGACGCAAACGGGGTCCAGAAGCGGCCACCGCTCATGGAGCGTCTGCGGACCAGGGTCTCGGGCTTCTACTTCGCCGACACCGTCCACGCGGTGACACCCGCAGAGCTCGCTGCCGCCCACCACGACGGCTCCTTGCATGAGGCGATCGAGCCGGCGCAGGAGTGGGTCGGGCAGCTGCATGGTGGTGCCGACGAACGCCCTGAGACCGACGCCTACGCCCCGCACGAGCACGGGGTGGATCCGGACTCCACAACGGCACGATAGGCAGCCGCACGGGCCGCAAGGAGCGGACGCGGGCCGCTTGCCCTGCTCGCAGGCTCCCTTGATGGGCCGTGCGGCCCACATCCGCCCCTTGCTGTGTCTGTTCCGATGGGCTGCGCGGCCCACGTCCGCCGCTTGCTCTGTGTGTTCCGATGGGCTCAGCTGGACAGGAGCTCGGCCAGCTGTGCGGAGAGGGCCTTCTCGTCGCCACGCAGCTCGAGCACCTTCGTCCGGGAGATCGCTCCGCCGACCAGGTCCACGTCGGCGCGGCGCAGGCCGAACGCCTTGGCGACCGCTTTCAGGACAGCCTCGGTCGCAGCGCCCTCCACTGCTCGCGCGCCTACGCGGACGATCAGGACCCCCTTCTCGCCACGCGACTGCTCGCCATACTGCCCTCCGACACTGGTCCGGGAGGCTCCGGGCTTGACCCGCACGCTGACTCTCATCCGGCCATTGTCCCCGTGCCCGTTGGCCCCTTGTTGCTCCGAAACCACCGAATGGGCGCCCTTTCAGCGTCGATTCGGTGGTTTCGCCGCAACAAGG
>JANOHS010000558.1:0-1849 GCA_031406655.1 Micrococcales bacterium | reverse complement strand
GCAGCGCTGGGTCACCGACCTGTCGGACATCGTCGAGCGGGCTGAGTCCCGCGGAGTGCCTGTGTACGTCGCCCAGGCTCGCGTCATTGAGGCAATGACCGGGTTCCACCTGCATCGTGGGGTGCTGGCCTCCATACACCGCCCGCAGCTCGCCGAGGCGACAGAGCTGTTGCAGAACGCCCTGTTGCACGACATCTCCCGGGTGCTGGTCCTCGAGGACATCGTCGATCACACCAACGTCGGCGCGGTGTTCCGCTCTGCGGCGGCCCTGGGTGTAGACGCCGTGCTGGTCACTCCGCGATGTGCCGACCCGTTGTACCGGCGTGCCGTGCGGGTCTCCATGGGCACCGTGTTCCAGGTGCCCTGGACGCGGATCGAGCCGTGGCCGGCAGGCCTGCAGGTGCTGCGGGACCATGGTTTCACCATTGCCGCCTTCGCTCTGGGCGATGGGGCTGTCAGCCTGGACCACCTTGCGGCGAACCAGCCCGATCGACTCGCGATGGTCTTCGGGACCGAGGGCGACGGGCTCTCCCGGCTGGCGGTCAAGGGCGCCGACCTGGTCGTGAAGATCCCGATGTCCGGGGGAGTGGACTCGCTGAACATGGCTGCGGCGAGCGCAGTCGCCCGTTGGGCCCTGCGCCGACAACCGAACACCGCGGATCGCGCGAATCCGGCCCTCTGAGGCCGGGTTTCGCGCGACCCCCGGTGTTCGGACGGTGGTGTCGGGGCGTCAGGCGCTGTAGGTGGCCGAGATGACGCCACGCCAGGGTGTGGGCGCCCTCGCTCAGCCCACCAGGCGAGTCAGGAGCCGTTGGAGCTCGGCCGCGGGATCGGCGGTGAGACCTCCGTGGACCGGTCCGGGCTCGACGACGGTGCTTCGGGGCGCGGCCAGCCAACCGAAGCGCCGGCCGAGGCTGTCCAGCGCGGGGCGACCGGGCGCTTGCTCGCCGCGGCAGATCGCGCACACCGTTTGCAGAGCCGTATCGACAGCAGCCAGGTCCAGGTCGGCGGAGAACGACCTCAGACGGTCGCGATCGACCGCGAACGCGCAGTCCAGGAAGTCGGCCGACTGGCTGTGGAGGACGACGCCGACGTTGATGAACTCGTCGCGGTCAACCCGGGGCACGCAGCGAAGCACGACGTACTGGTAACCCGCCAATGGTGTGGTCATGCGACGGCTCCGGTTGGCAGCCATACGGATGGATCGTCAAGTCGGGCAAGCAAGCTCAGGCGGTATGCCGCCCGGACGGACTCAGGGTCGGGCATCGCGTCCGTCGCTTCGAGCCACTCGTCCGGGACCTGGCCGAGCACGCCGTTGCTGAGCGCAGCCCGAACGATGGCGGCGAGCGCTTCGTGCCGGGGCGCGAGGTCATCCGCAACGTCGCGCAGCACATGCTTGCTTGCGTCGAACGGTTGGCTGGCAAACCGGGCCGGGTCCGAGCCACGGTTGGGCCATGAGTGGTGGAAGTACAGGGCCGCGCCGTGGTCGATGGCCCAGGTCTGACCGTGCCACACCAGCAGGTTCGGGTTGGCCCAGGTGCGGTCGATGTTGGCCGTGAACGCGTCCAGCCACAGGACCTTCGCGGCCTCCTGGGGTGACGGCGGGCGTGAGCCGTCGTAGCCGAAGGAACCGGGCAGGAAGTCCACGCCGAGGTTCAGGCCGACGCTGGCCGTCAGCAGATCCTGAACCTCTTCGTCTGCTTCGTGCTTGGCGATCCGCGCGTCCAGCGTCACCGCGCGCAGCTCGGGGACACGCAGCCCGATCGCCCGGCCGATCCCGGCGACGATCACCTCGGCGACCAGCACCTTGAGCCCTTGACCGGCGCCTCGGAACTTGACGACGTAGGTG
>JANOHS010000519.1:0-1676 GCA_031406655.1 Micrococcales bacterium | reverse complement strand
GCCGTGCTCGGGGCAGACACCCTGCCGCTCTACTCCTCCGAGCTCCCGGGCGGCGGAAGCGCCCGCAAGCGCCCGGTGCCCGCCGGAGCGCCGCAGGCCGTGTACTTCCCGGCGTGCGTCGGGACGATGTTCGGACCCGCTGCCGACTCCACGCCCGGCGTCCAGAAGAGCTTCGAGCAGCTCTGCGAACGCGCAGGGATCACGCTGCTGGTGCCGCCGGGCATTGACGCCCTGTGCTGCGGAACGCCATGGGCCTCCAAGGGGCTCGAGTCCGGTGCGGCCACCATGAATCGGAAGACCTTGGCGGCCCTGCGCGCGGCGACGCAGGATGGAGAGCTGCCCATCGTGTGTGACGGCGCGTCGTGCACGGAGGGGCTGCGGCATACGATCGAGACCGACCCGAGCGACAAGCCGATGAGGATCATCGACGCGGTCGAGTTCGCCGTTACGCACCTTCTGCCAAACCTGCCCGAGCACACCAAGCTCGAGTCCCTGGCCCTGCACCCCACCTGCACCTCCACCCAGATGGGTATGAACGAGGCCCTGGAGACTGTTGCGCGCGAGGTGGCCGAGCGCGTCGAGGTCCCGGAGAGCTGGGGCTGCTGCGGGTTCGCGGGAGACCGGGGGATGCTGCACCCTGAGCTCACCGAGTCTGCGACCAGAGCAGAGGCCGCCGAAGTCGTGGCCATGAACGCCACAGCCCATGCATCCTGCAACCGGATGTGCGAGCTCGGCATGACCCGGGCAACCGGCAAGCCCTACCGCCACGTGATCGAGCTCCTGGAGGAGGTGACCCGCCCGGGCCCCGTCCTTGGGCCCGTGGGATCTCGGCAGCTGCCCCGTCGCGTACCCAACCCTTAGGTGTGCGGCGCTGTCACGGGGTCTCAGGCCAGGGTCAGCGCCGTAGCCGAAGTCCGCGCGGCGTCGCATGGAAGCCGGCTTGGGCAAGGGCGGTCGCCAGAGGGTGGTCGGAGCCGAGGACCGGGTCGCCGTCGGCCTTCTCGACGGTCAGCCTGCCCAGCGCCCCCTCGCGCACGGCGAGAGCCAGCGCATCGGCGGCAGACTGCAGCGAGGCGGGGTCATCGGTCCATGACAGCAACGTCCGGCCGCCGCGTTCGACATAGAGGGTGAGCGCCCCGTCGACCAGCACCACCAACGCACCTGCCTTGCGACCAGGTTTGTGCCCCGACCTTGGCCCGGACCGGGGGCCGTGCTCAGTGCTGCCGGGCGCCTCCTCGAGATCTGCCCCCCGGGCCGGCCAGACGAGCGCTGCGCCATAGGGGTTGGCCGGGTCCGAGGCGGCAAGAACAACCGACTGGGCGCTGTCACGGCGCCCACCGGACGCGGTGATCGCTTCGGGAAGCGGCCGGCTCTGCGCGCGAAGTCGGTCAACGGCTCCGGCAGCTGCGAACTGGGCGGCGCCGAGCCCTTCGACGAAGTAGCCGCGGCGCACGCGCCCGGACTCCTCAGCGGCAGCCAGCACCCGGTAGACGCCGGCGAATCCACCCGAAACCCCTTCTGCGACAACGGAACCACGCGTCACGATGCCATAGCGATCGAGCAACACCTCGGCTATGGCGTAGGAGCGGAGGGTGACGTCCGGCTCGATCTCGGGCAGGAGCGACCAGCGCCCGGCGGCGGCGGGCGGACCGGTGCGGGTGGGCATCGCGGCACGG
>JANOHS010000483.1:0-2822 GCA_031406655.1 Micrococcales bacterium | reverse complement strand
TGGTCCGATGCCGAGTGTCTGGGCGACTGCTCGGAGGTTGGGTCTCTGGGCGGCGCTTCGGCGGCCTCGTGCTTGGGCGTGTGGTCGACTGCGCGGGTCCCGTCGACATTGACGCCGCGAAAAGCCAGCAGCCCGATGAGGGCGGCCGCCGTGACGATCGCCGAGTCGCCGATGTTGAAGACCGGGAAGTTGGGCAGCTGCAGGAAGTCAACGACGTGTCCGCGGCCGGGTCCCGGGGCCCGGAGCATGCGGTCGGTCAGGTTGCCCAGCGCACCACCGAGCAGCAGTCCCAGCGCAAGGGCCCAGCCACGGCTACCGAGACGGCGAACCGTGAACAGGATGAACAGGACGACGGTAGAGGCGATGAGGGTCAGAACCCAGGTCGACCCGGTGGCTATGGAGAACGCAGCGCCCGGGTTGTGGGTCAGGTGCAGCTGGAGCAGCGTTCCAACCAGCTCGCGCGGCTCGTCCGGGTCGAGGTTGGCTGAGGCCCACGCCTTGGTCAGCTGGTCCGCGAGGTAGACCACCGAGGCCACGGCGATCAGCCCGACGAACAGGGGTCGTCGAGACGTTGAAAGCGGGTTCGTGAGCTTGCCCGTGACGGGTGATGGGATTAGCGGCGCTCCTGCTTGGACTTGCATGGCATGCATAGCGTCGCACGCGGGAAGGCCAGAAGACGATTCTTGCCGATCGGGTTACCGCAGTTCTCGCAGATCCCGTAGCTGCCGTCGGCGATCCGCTCGAGGGCGTGCTCACTCTGCTCGAACATCACCCGCGCGTTGTTGGCCAGCGAGATCTCCTGCTCCCGTTCGAAGGTCTTGGTGCCTGCGTCGGCCTGGTCGTCGCCCGCTCCGTCACCGGCATCGCGCATGAGACCGGCCAGCTCCGACTCGGCCACCGATATCTCGTACCGCAGGCGGGCGACGTCAGCCTCCAGCGCCGCCCTGACCTCTTTGAGCTCCTGCGCCGTCCACGGGGTCTCGTCGTCACGGACGCGCAGCGCTGGCGGCTTGGCTGTTGACGCACCTGCGGAAGGTTTGCGTGTCGAGGTCTTGGCCGTCTTCCTGGTCTGCCCGCGTGAGGCAGGCGCGGTAGCGGACCTGGTCGCCCTCGTCGATGGTGATGGCTTGGCCGGTACAGCCTTAGTGGCGCCCTTCGCGGCGGGAACGACCTTGCGCGCCGGCACGGCCTTGGTGGCGCCCTTTGCCGCTTGAACGGTCTTGCGTGCCGGCACGGCTTTCTTTGCCGGCACGGCCTTCTTCGCCGGCGTCGCCTTCTTCACAGCCATGCTCGGCCCCTTCACAGTGGCACTACGTCTTCCCCGGGAATGCGGACAGGTGGCGTGAGGATAAGGCCTTCCTGCTCAGTACTCAATGGGGAAACGCCGTCGGTATTCTGGTTAGTCCCCAACGCCATCCTGCGGCAGGTCCCCAGCTGGGCCGTTCTGCCGAAGAACGGGCGCCGACCGTGATGGTCGGCGCCCGCGCTGGGGCCTGTTCCCCGGGTGGGTCAGCCGTTGTGCTGACCGTCCCCTTGATCCTCCTGCTGGTCACCCTCGTTCCTGGATCCGTCGTCGCCCTGGCGCTCGCCCTGGTCGTCGACGCCGGTGTGATCCAGCTCCTTGAGCTGGTTCTCGAGGTAGGACTTCAGGCGGGCACGGTAGTCCCGCTCGAAGGTCCGCAGCTCCTGGATCTTCTTCTCGAGCAGGTCACGCTCGCGACCGAGCGCCTCAAGTACCGCAGCCTTCTTCTGCTGGGCCTCGGCGACCATGCCGGTCGAGCGTTCGCGCGCCTCGGTGATCATCTGCTCGTGCCGCGCACTTGCCTCGGCGATGAGCGAGTCGTGCTTGGCCTGACCGGTGGACAGGAACTCGGCGTGCTTGGCCTGACCGGTGGACAGGAACTCCTCGTACTTCGCCTGACCGGTGGAGAGGAGCTCGGCGTGCTTGGCCACAGCCTCGCCAACGACCTTGTCGTGTTGCGTCTTCCCCTCGCTGATGAGGCGCTCTCGGGTGTTCTGACCCTCAGAGACGTACTCCTCGTGCAGCTTCTGCGCCAGCGCCAGAACGCCAGCCGCCGCGTTGTGCTCCTGGCCCTGGGCAACCGCTGGAACAACGGCAGGAGCTGGAGCAGCGAAGGCTGACTTCACGTTCTTGTCCGCAGCGTCCCTGGCCGCCTTGTCAGCACCTTCCTTGGCTTCCCCGGCCGCCTTGTCGGCCGCTTCCTTGGCTTCCCTGGCCGCCGTGTCGGCCGCTTCCTTGGCTTCCTTGGCCGCCTTGTCAGCGGCATCCTTGGCCGCCTTGACTCGCTCAGCAGCCTGGGCCTCTGCCTGCTCAGCGTCGGTCTTGGCCTTGGCAACGCGAGCTGCGGCGTCCTTCTCGGCCTGCTCAGCGGACAACTTGGCGGCCGCGATCTTGTCCCGTGCGATGCGTTCGGCCACGGCTGTGGCCGCCACTGCAGCCTCGGCCAGGGCCACCTGCTCCTCATTCCTGGCCGCTGCAGCTTCTGGCGCCCTGCCGTTGTTGTCGGTCCGGAGCGTTGACTCGGCGCGGCCGGCGGTACCGACAGCGGCGGCGCTGACCGCAGCACCCCTGGCGACGGGGACACCCTTGCTCTCCTGACAGGCCTTGAGCTGCACGCCCAGGTCGTCATTGTCAGCCATCAGACGACGCAGCTCGACGACTATCTCGTCCAAGAAGTCGTCGACCTCTTGCTCGTCATAGCCACGACGAAACTGGGTCGCGGTGAAATGCTTGTTGAGGACATCCTCGGGCGTGAACGCCATGTAGTCACCTCGGTCGAGACAGGTCAGGGGCCGCACCA
>JANOHS010000478.1:0-4504 GCA_031406655.1 Micrococcales bacterium | reverse complement strand
TTCTCGGCGCGGTTCTGGCTGCTGACGCCCCATTCGTCCTGGCGTGCTCGCGAGATGCCGCGCATCGTGGCGATGTTCTCGGCGCTCTGACCCATCGCCAGGTACACGTCGGGCATCAGCCCCTGCTCGCGGGGATCGGTCCACGTGGCGTTGTCGAGGGCCATCTGGGCGCCGCGGGCCTGGGCGGCGGCGAACTTCGGGTTCTGGACCTCGGAGCTCGCGCCACCTGCCCCGGCGAAGTCCCGGTAACGCGAGACGCACTCGACGCCGCCGCTGATGAAGATCTCGCCCTCGCCTGCCCTGATCGCGTGCGTGGCCATTCGGGTGGTCTGCACCGAGGACCCACAGAATCGGTTCACCGTGGCGCCGGGGAGGTGGTCGAAGCCCGCAAGCACTGCCACGACCCGGGCCAGGTTGGCACCCTGCTCACCCGACGGCTCGGCGCACCCGAGGTAGAGGTCCTCGACCAGTGCGGGGTCCAGGCCGGGGATCTTGCCCAGAGCCGCAGTGATCACGGCAACGGCCATGTCATCTGGTCGGACGTCCTTGAGGGAGCCCTTGAACGCCCGGCCGATGGGGCTGCGGGCGGTGGAGACGATGACGGCTTCGGACATGAGGCTGGCTCCTTCTTGGGGCAGTCGGCGTGAGGGGCAGGGCGAACGTGAGGTCGACCCGACCCGCGGTAGATGCTATTGCGGCGCGGCAGCCGGTGTGTGGATTTGGTCTCGCTCTGTGTGCCCGGGCTCGTCCGGTGGGGCACCATCGGACGCAGGCTGCCCCGGCTGACCCGGTATTCCGGTCGCCTCGGTGGCGTCCTCCAGCTCGCTCCGGTCCGTGATCGGGTGCTGACGTCGGTGGAGGAGCACGGCCCACCTGCCACGGGACCCGGTGGGCTGCCCCCCGACTGCCGTCGCGCTGACCTCTGTGCCGGGGTCGCGGACCGCCTGGACCGCTGCCACTGCTACCGGACCCACGCGTTCGCCGCGAAGCGGGTCAGGTCCACGGTGGTTGGAGTCCGACCAGAGGCCGAGGGCGGCGCAGACACTGGGCAGCAGTACCGAGGCGACCCGGGCGTAGCCGGCCGGGGAGGGGTGGAACCGGTCGTGGCTGAACATCTCGTGCGAGCTCCCGGCGAACTCCGGCCCGAGCAGGTCGGCCAGCGAGACGGTGCGGCCACCGGCCTCGACCACGGCGACCGTCTGGGCCGCGGCCAGGTCGCGACTCCAGCGGCGGGCCAGCAGCCGGAGCGGCTGGGCCACCGGCTCGATGGTGCCCAGGTCGGGACACGTGCCGACGATGACCTCACAGCCGGCTGCTAACAGGGCGCGCACCGTCTGTTCGAGGTGGCGGACCGCAATGGACTTGTCGATCCGGTGGGTGACGTCGTTGGCGCCGATCAGGATGACCGCCACGTCTGGGTTGGGGACCTCGTCCAGCGCGGTGGCGACCTGCGTGTCCAGCCCCGAGGACTCGGCGCCGATGACCGCGACGTTGGTGAGCCGGACCGGTCGCCCGCTGAACGCCGAGACCCCGTTGGCGATGATCGCGCCGACGGTCTGTTGCGCAGTGTCCGCGCCCATCCCCGCGGCGCTGCTGTCACCGAGCAGCACGAGCTGGACGGGCTTGCCCAGCCCCGCGCCATACAGGGCATCGTCGTCGGGGGCACCATCAAAAGGCTGGCCGACGAGGCGTCTGGCCAGCTGTACCTCGACCTTGAGCACGCCGTAGCCGAGCAGCCCGAGCACGCCCATCCCTGCCGCCCCGATGCCGCCTCCGTAGGCAGCGGTTGCCGCGATCTTGCGTGCGCGTCGTGCCCTACCCATACGCATCAGCCTCCGTCGTCACATCATCGCCGAGGCAGTTGGTGTCCACTGACCACGATAACGACCTGGCCCCGGGCTTTGTGCCCGAACCCACGATGAGCAGGGGAGGCGCCGTTCTCCGAATCTGTCCAGGGTCTGAGACCATGACCGCGTGAAATATGCCGAGAACATCGCCGACCTCGTCGGGAGCACGCCCCTGGTCAGGCTGAGCCGCGTGGTCAAGGACACCGAGGGCCAAGACCTGGTTGCCTGCACCGTCCTGGCCAAGGTGGAGTACCTCAACCCGGGCGGATCGGTCAAGGACCGCATCGCCGTCCGGATGATCGACGCAGCCGAGAAGTCCGGTCAGCTCAAGCCCGGCGGCACCATCGTGGAGCCCACCTCGGGCAACACCGGCGTGGGGCTGGCTCTGATCGCCCAGCGTCGTGGGTACAAGTGTGTCTTCGTCTGCCCGGACAAGGTGAGCGAGGACAAGCGCAACGTCCTCAAGGCGTACGGCGCCGAGGTCGTGGTGTGCCCCACGTCGGTCATGCCGGATCACCCGGACTCCTACTACTCGGTCAGCGATCGTCTGGCCAAGGAGATCGAGGGGGCCTGGAAGCCCGACCAGTACTCCAACCCCGAGAACGCGAACAGCCACTACCGCTCGACTGGTCCCGAGATCTGGTCCGACACCGACGGGAAGGTCACGCACTTCGTGGCAGGCGTCGGGACCGGTGGCACGATCACCGGGACAGCGCGCTACCTGCTCGAGCGCTCGGCCGACCGAGCCGGCGGCCGGGTCCAGATCGTCGGCGCCGACCCGGAGGGCTCGGTCTACTCGGGTGGAACCGGCCGCCCCTACCTCGTCGAGGGCGTTGGCGAGGACATGTGGCCGCGTGCCTACGACCCGACCCTCGTGGACCGGGTAATTGCCGTATCAGATGCCGAGTCCTTTGCGATGACAAGGCGACTGGCGCGCGAGGAGGGGTTGCTCGTGGGTGGCTCCTGCGGTATGGCGGTCGTCGCCGCCCTTCGCGCGGCCCGGGACCTGCCGGCCGATGCGGTGGTCGTGGTGCTGCTGCCCGACGGCGGTCGTGGCTACCTGTCCAAGATCTTCGACGACACCTGGATGGCGTCCTACGGATTCCTCCACGAGGAGGGCGAGCGCACCCTCGCCGAGGTTCTCACGGCCAAGACCGGCGACCTTCCGACGCTCGTGCACACACACCCGACCGAGACCGTGCGTGACGCCATCAACATCCTGCGCGAGTACGGCGTCTCCCAGATGCCCGTCGTCATGGCCGAACCTCCCGTCGTCCTGGGCGAGGTGGCCGGCTCCGTCAGTGAGCGTGCTTTGATGGCAGCGCTTTTCGCGGGTACGGCACACCTGGCAGATCCAGTCGGGAAGCACATGAGCTCCACGTTGTCGCTGGTCGGTGCGGGCGAGCCGGTCTCGGCGGCTCGCCACATCCTGGAGACTGAGGACGCGGTTCTGGTCATCAGCGACGGGAAGCCGGTTGGCGTGCTGACCCGGGCCGACCTGTTGGGCTTCCTGGTCGACTGAGGCAGGCTCCCCGAAGCGCTCTGAAGTGCACGGTCAGGGTGAGCGCCGGGACCGGCTGCTGGCAAAGGAGGACAGGGCGAAGCCCACGAACACGAAGACCGTGTTCTGGACCGGGTCCACCGGCACGAAGAGGAGCATGCTGCTGCCCAGCGGTGCCGGTTGCAGACCACTTGCGACGTACCCCAGGAGCCCGAACGAGGCCAGCGCTGCGCCGACCCCGGAGACGAGCGTCTGAAGGATGAGGTTGGTCGTCGTTGGTGACCGAGATCCCTTGTCCCTGTGAGGGCGTGGGCGGTTCGTCGCTGCCCTGGAAGCCCTGCCACGTTCGAGCGGAGAGAGCAGGGTCGCGAGCACGGCAAGGCCCAGAGCCAGGGCGAGCAGCCAGAACGGCCTGGTCAGCCACCAGAGCCCCGATCCGGCCGTCGGTGGGTCGACGCCCAGTCCGAACAGAGCCAGGAACGCGATGATCAGCACGGACAGGTGCCACAGATAGACCGTCATCGCCATGGAGAGCCGAACCGCACGACCTCAGCCCACGGCGCGGGGCGGGCGAGCCATCGGGAGATCCGGCTGCGAACGAGCATCGCGATCGCGGTCTGCGCGATCGCCAGAACCAGCAGGCAGACGGTCGGCGGGGTCATGTTGGAGGTCTCGCCCGGCAGACCGACCATGCTCACGGGGTAGGGCCCCCACGACGTCAGCACGACCAGGGTCGCGAATGCCCCTGCCAGGATGACCCACAGCGTGCGGGGCGTGAGCCGCATGAGGTGGCCATCGGCATACGCGAAGCCGAGCTGTTGGGCGAACAGCCAGACGATCGCGAGGTTGAGGTATCCGATGCTCTCCATTCCCTGGCCCAGGCGGAACCAGTCGACGACCACAGCCCCGACCACCAGCGTTGCCAACGCGATTCGCGGGCTGAGTGCATGCCAGGACGCCATCGCCGGGGCCAGAGCGGTCATGGCGACGTACACACCGAGGAACCACAGGGGTTGTCCGAGCAGCAGCCCGATGGCGTCGATTCGGTCCCGTCTCATCCCCAGGGCGGCTGCTGCGGGCAGAGCCAGGTGCCAGAAGACGACGAAGACCAGGGTCGGCCGGAGCAGGCGGACGAGCCGGCCCTGGAGGTACTCGG
>JANOHS010000399.1:0-3513 GCA_031406655.1 Micrococcales bacterium | reverse complement strand
TCGCGGCCGCGATGACCGAGGCACGCGCAGGCCTGGCGGTCCAGCTCGAGGCATTCGCAGCCAACACGATGGAGTATCTCCGGCGTGAACGCGAGCTGCTGCTCGACGGCGTCGGGGTCCCAGAGATCACCACGGTCCTGGATGGTCGCCATGCTCTCGTGGTGGTTCGCGGATACCACTACAAGGAGGACCTGCAGACGCTGCGCCACTACATCCGCGAGTACCGACCGATCCTGATCGGGGTCGATGGCGGGGCCGACGCCCTGATCGAGACGGGGCATCGTCCCCACCTGATCGTGGGTGACATGGACTCGGTCTCGGACTCGACGCTGAGCTGTGGCGCCGAGATCGTGGTCCATGCCTATCGGGACGGCAGGGCGCCCGGGCTGGAACGGGTCCGCAAGCTGGGCCTGGAAGCGGTGGTCTTTCCCGCCACCGGGACCAGCGAGGACGTCGCCATGTTGCTGGCCGACGACAAGGGCGCCTCGTTGATCGTCGCTGTGGGGACCCATGCCACGTTGATCGAGTTCCTGGACAAGGGCCGCTCGGGCATGGCAAGCACCTTCCTGACCAGGCTGCGGGTCGGCGGCAAGCTGGTGGACGCCAAGGGAGTCAGCCGGCTCTACCGTTCGCGCATCTCCAACCTGTCCCTGGGTGTCATGTTGTTCGTCGGCCTGTTCGCGCTGTTCGTCGCACTTTCCGCCACGCCGGCCGGAACCGCCATGCTCCAGCTGGTGGCTGCCCGGTTGGATGATGCGTGGTCCTGGATCTTTGGGGTGTTCACATGATCGACTTCCGCTACCACCTGGTGTCCATCGTCTCGATCTTCCTGGCGCTCGCCGTCGGTATCGTGCTCGGGGCCGGGCCGCTCAAGGAGGACATCGGCAACGCTCTGACCCAGCAGACCGCGGTGCTTCGCGTCGAGAAGACCCAGCTGCGCACCGAGCTAGACGCCGAGAAGCGGGGGACCGCCGCGCGCGACGCCTTCTCCGCAGCCGTCGCGCCGGCCATCACGAACGGCAGGCTGACCGGCAGGATCGTGGCCCTCGTCGTCGCGCCCGGGGCGGACGCCGACCTGGTCAAGAGCACGACGGCCTCGCTGGTCTCCGCGGGTGCCAAGGTGGGGTCGACGATCACGTTGACCGATGCATGGGCTGACCCGGCCAAGCGCACCTTCCGGACCACGCTGGCCAACCAGCTCGCCTCGCTGGTCAAGGCGCCGTTGGCGGCAAACCTTCCGGACCAGCTCGTGGCCACGATCCTGGCGCAGGCGATCCTGGGGGGCACGGACCAGTCGACGCAGCGGGTCGACCCCTCGGCCAGCGCGGCGTTGGAGGGTCTGGTCGCCGGCGACCTGGTCAAGGTGTCACCTGACCAGATCGTCCCGTCCTCGGGCGTCGTCCTCCTTGGCGGACCGGTCAAGGGCTCGACCCAGGAGGACACCGACGCCAGGCTGGCGACCTACGTACAGCTTGTGCGCTCGCTGGACGGCTCGGGGTCGGGTGCCGTGGTCGCCACGGAGTCGAACACGACCGACCCGACGCTCTCGGCCGATCTGGTGGCCGCGGTCCGCAAGGACTCCGACGCCGCCAAGGTGGCCTCGACGGTTGACGACGCCGACCTGCCCATGGGGGCGACCACGCTGGTCCTGGCGCTCGTGCAGCAGTACTCGGGAGGCGCTGGGCAGTACGGCCTCGCCGCTGACGCCAAGGCGATCGCGCCGGACACGGCCAAGAAGTGACGCAGCGGCGACCCGGGACCGCAATGAACAGCATGGGCGCCTTCACCGTCGGTGCCGGTGCCTCATAGGCGGCGGCCGCGTGCCTGAGGGTCCACCCGCCCGCTGGCGCCGGGCGATGGACCCGGACGAACTACGCGGGACGCCCTGTCACCCTGCTCGAGGGCCCCGCCTATGCCGTCGGTGCCGCTGCCGGAGCGCTGGCCGGCGGCGCAGGTGTCCCGGCAACCGTCGCGAGCCTGGGTGCCGGCGCCTTCGGTGTCCTCGACGACCTGGCCGGCGACAGCTCCAGCAAGGGCCTGGCGGGGCATCTGGCGGCTGCCCGACACGGGGACCTGACAACCGGGGCCATCAAGATCGTTGGTCTGGCGGCCACAGGCCTGCTGACCGCGTGGGTCATCGACCGGTCCCAGGTTCGGACTGGGCCGATCGCCACGCTGGTCGGTGGCGCAGTCATCGCAGGATCGGCCAACGTCGCCAACCTGTTCGACCTGCGCCCGGGAAGGGCGCTCAAGGTCGTTCTGCTGTGCTCGGTGCCGCTGGTCGCCGGCAAACGCGCAAACCACCTCTCCGCTGCCACCGCCGCTGCCGCTGCAGGCGCTGCCTTCGGAAGTCTGTCCGACGACCTGGCCGGCCGGAGCATGCTCGGGGACACGGGGGCCAACAGCGCTGGCGCGCTGATCGGAACCGCGCTGCTGGCTGGCACGGGGTTGCGTGGCCGGCTTCTGGCCCTCGCCGGGATCACCGCTCTGACGCTGGCATCGGAGAAGCTCAGCTTCACCCGCGTCATCGAGTCGACGCCCGTCCTGCGCGAGCTCGACGCGCTCGGCCGCCCGCAAGGGTGACCCGGTGAGCAGGTGATGCGGTGACTGCCCGCGACAGGACCTCGACGTGGGCCGCAGGGGCGACGCCGGGGGTGCTGGCGGCCGCCGGGCTGATCGCCGGAGTCACGCTGGTGGCACGGGTCTTCGGGTTCGGTCGCTGGCTGGTGTTCTCCCAGAGTGTTGGAACCACCTGCGTCGGGACCGTCTACCAGGCGGCGAACCAGCTCCCGAACGTCGTCTTCGAGGTTGCTGCGGGGGGAGCCCTGGCCGCGGTCGCGGTTCCCATCATCGCCGGCCAGCTGGCCCGTGACGAGCAGACCGAGGCCACCAGGACCGCGTCTGCCCTGCTCACCTGGGCGCTGTCCGTCCTCGTTCCGCTCTCGATCGTGCTGGCCGTAGCCGCCGCGCCCTTGTCGAGGTTCCTGGCGGACAACCGGAGTTGCTCTGGCGCAACGGATCTCATGGCCTCGATGCTCGTGGTCTTCGCACCGCAGATTGCGCTGTATGGAGTTGCCATCGTCCTGGCCGGCGTGCTCCAGGCGCATCGGCGCTTCCTCGCCGCCGCCGTGGCCCCGTTGTTGTCCAGCGTCGTCGTGATGGCGGCATACCTGCTGTATGCGGCGCTGGCACAGGGGAAGGGGGACGACCTTGCGCGACTGCCCGGTCACGCTTCCACGGTGCTCGCAGCGGGGACGACGCTCGGGGTGGTGGCGCTGAGCCTGCCCCTGCTGATCCCGGTGCACCGCGCCGGCATCCGGCTGCGTCCGACCTGGGCCTTCCCGCCAGGTGTGGCGGCGCGAGCCGGAGCACTTGCGGGCGCAGGGCTTCTTGCGCTGCTGGCCCAGCAGGTCGCCGTGCTCGTGACCTTGTGGGTGTCCCAGCACCGCGGTGGCACGGGAACGCTCAACGTCTACACGTACGTCCAGGCGGTTTACCTCCTGCCGTATGCCG
>JANOHS010000395.1:0-2347 GCA_031406655.1 Micrococcales bacterium | reverse complement strand
CCATCGAGGTGATGCGCGGCCAGACCGTCGCCGTCGTCGGGGAGTCCGGCTCGGGCAAGTCGACCACCGCCGCGGCTATCAACCGGCTGCTCCCCGAGAACGGCCGGATCACCAGCGGCGAGGTGTGGTTCGGCGGTCGGGATCTCACGAAAGTCAGCGAGCGCGACATCCAGTCGATCCGGGGTGTGGGCATCGGGCTGGTTCCGCAGGACCCCATGTCGAACCTCAACCCGTTGATGCGGATCGGGGCGCAGATCGGCGAGGCGCTGGAGGTGCATGGTCTCGCGTCGGGCCGGGCGGCAAGAGCCCGCGTGATCGAGCTCCTCGACATGGTTGGCATCCCCGACCCTGCGCACCGCGTGAACCAGTACCCGCATGAGTTCTCCGGCGGTATGCGGCAACGAGTCCTCATCGCGATGGGCCTCGCCTGCCGCCCAACGGTCCTTATCGCCGATGAGCCGACCTCGGCGCTCGACGTCACGGTGCAGCGCAGAGTCCTCGACCAGCTCGACGAGCTGACCAGCGAGATGGGGACGTCCGTGTTCCTGATCACTCACGATCTCGGTCTTGCGGCCGAGCGGGCGGACACGATCGAGGTGATGTTCCGGGGCATGATCGTTGAGTCAGGCCCGGCCGCCGAGATCCTCGCCAACCCGCAGCATGCGTACACCAAGGAGCTGCTTCGAGCGGCGCCGAGCCTCTCTTCGACAAGCATGGTCGAGGCGACAGCTGTCCCACCTGCCCCGCGGCACGCGCACGCTCCAGCCAAGGGGTTACCGGCGATCGGAAGCCTCCTCGAGGTGTCCGATCTGTCAAAGGTGTTCGCGATCCGGGCAGTCGGGCGGGGTGCCGCCACTGAGTTCACCGCTGTCGACGGGGTGAGCTTCAGCATCCCGCGCGGCCGCACGGTTTCGCTCGTGGGTGAGTCCGGTTCGGGGAAGTCGACCACGGCGAATCTTGTCCTGGGGCTCGAGGCGATCACATCCGGCAGCATCGTCTTCGACGGAGCTGATGTGGGGGGCTTGGGCAAGCGCGAGCTTTTCGCCTTCCGCCGCCGTGTTCAGCCGGTGTTCCAGGACCCCTATGCCTCGCTCGACCCGCGCTACACGGTCGAGCGTTCCATCGCCGAGCCGCTCCGGGTGCACAAGATCGGCACCACGGCGAGCCGTCGGGTGGCGGTGGCCGAGCTTCTTGACCAGGTGGCTCTGCCCGCCTCGATGGTGGAGCGGCTGCCCCATGAGCTCTCCGGTGGGCAACGCCAGCGGGTGGCCATCGCGCGCGCCCTTGCGCTGTCCCCCGACCTGGTGGTGCTGGACGAGCCCGTCTCGGCGCTCGATGTGCTCGTGCAGGCGCAGATCCTGGAGCTCCTCGCTTCGTTGCAGCGAGAGCTCGGGTTGAGCTATCTGTTCATCAGCCACGACCTTGCAGTGGTGCGGATGATCTCTCACACGGTGCATGTGATGCAGCAAGGCCGCGTCGTCGAGAGTGGAACACCCGCACAGATCTTCGAGCAACCACAGGCTGACTACACCCGCGAGCTCCTCGAGGCCATCCCGGGGGCACGTCTGGCCATGTGAGAGGCGCGTGCGTCAACCCCCCCCGCGCCTCCCGGCCGGTTCGAGTAGGCGGCACTACCTAGAATCCACGATGCTGCGAATTGAGGCGCCATGACCGATGTGCACGTCCGTACCCGGCCCGCCCCGGAGAACCCGGCGGATCTTGCGGCGCGGGTGCGCGCGGTGCTGCCGAGCCTTTCTCCGGCGGAGGCACGGATCGCCCAGATCATCGACGCCGACCCGGCGGGCGTGGCGACCCTCACCGTGACCAGGCTGGCCGAGAGGGCTCAGACCAGCGCGGCGACGGTGGTGCGCGCGGCCAGGAGCCTGGGGTTCGAGGGCTATCCCCAGCTGCGGTTGGCCTTGGCGGCCCACGGCGGCTCCGTGCACTCAGCTGACGGAGTCCCGCTGGGCGCGGAGATCACCTCGTCGGACCCCGCCGTCCTCGTGCTGGCCAAGCTGGCGGCGTTCGAGGCCGAGCAGATCCGGGCCACCTCGGAGCTGGTCGACCCGGTCGCCCTTGGCAACGTCGTCACCCTGATCGGGGGCGCGCGGCGGATCGACGTCTACGGCATCGGCGCCTCCGGGCTGGTCGCCCAGGACCTGACCCAGAAGCTGTGCCGCATCGGGTTGGACTGCCGGGCTCACACCGAGCACGACGCCGCCATCGTCAGCGCGTGTCTGCTCGGCCCCCTCGACCTGGCCATCGGCGTGTCCCACTCGGGGGGGAACCCTGGAACCGTCCAGCCCTTGGCGCTGGCGCGAAAGGCCGGCGCAGCCACGGCCGCCAT